>JAHLWE010000221.1 GCA_019058135.1 Promethearchaeota archaeon
ACCTTGAATTGTATCCACAAACCCTGGACTCTCAACACACCCACCAAAAAAATGCCCAGTCATTATCATATTTGCTCCAACGGTAAATGCCTTAGGCAAATCACCTAAATTTTTAAAGCCACCATCTGCAATTAAACCCATTTTTGGATCATATTTTTCTATTGCATCTGCAATTTGAGCTGTAGCAAATAAAGTTGGAGCACCAACACCAGTTTGAACTGATGTTGAACATATAGAACCAGACCCCATTCCTGCTTTTAATGCAATAAATTTATCTCTGTCATAATCAACTTTTGTTAAAATATATTCAGCTGCTTCAAAAGTCCCAATATTCCCCAATATAAAATGAACGTTAAAAGTTTCCATTATTTCTTTAGTATTCTCAATATCTTGTTTTTTATAAAAATCTGCAACGTCAATAAAGAATATATCCGTATATTCAACAATTTCTTCAAATATCTTTCTTTCTTTAACATTACGAGGCATAACGGGAGAAACTGCTAAAGCACATAATAGCCGACCTCTCTTATCAAGAGAAGCTTTTGGAAAATCCGGTTTAAGATCTTTATTTGTAATTAACCCAACTAACCTTCCCTCCTCATCTATTATTGGTAATTTCTCCTTCCGATACTTATATAACATTTTAGCAGCTTCTATTCTTGAAATACCAATATTTCCGGTGATTAATTCTTTTGTCATAACATCTTTTACTAAGCCGTTTTCTTTCAGCTTTGCGTCGAAAGGTATATCTCTCGAAGTAAGGATCCCCTCAACTTTATTATTGTCATCAACAACCACTAAACCACTGATTTCTAATTGCTCCATTTTAGATATTGCCTCATGTATTGGAGAATTCGGAAAAATAGTTGCTACATCATCAACTATATAAGAGCGGGCTCTTTTAACTTTTTTAACCATTTCAAGTCTCTTTTCGCAAGAACAATTTCTATGAAGTACCCCAAGACCACCCAATAATGCCATTTGAATTGCCATTTTCACTCCTGTAACTGTATCCATTGCCGCTGACATTATTGGAATATTAAATTTATATGGACCTAAGCTACTCGATATATCTACTTTATTAGGATCAAAATTTGTAAATCCTGGCTTTATTAACACATCATCAAATGCATGCATCCAACCTTGATCGGCTAATATTTTTTTTCTATAATTTCCAGCCATTCGAAAAAAACCAATTAAATTTCTTTTCTTTTCTTAAATAAATTATTAAAAATAAATAAACTGTTAAAAATATAACTGTTTATACTGTAAAAATTTTTCTAAAAAAGGAGAAATTACATGTAAATTAGATTTTTAGGTTCCATATTTTTAATTCTCGGGTCATTGATAAATGAATCTAATATCTTTAAAACAACTGCGCGATCTTCTTTAATATTTTCTGATTCTACATCACAATAATTAGATATATGATCATTTCTAAATGCTGATGTAACGTTTGGTCCTAAATTATCAATAACTTTATACTCTTCCTTTAATGCATCAACAGGTTTCAATATTTTAAATTTTCCTTCTTGCACCTCTTTATATAACTCCGTATTTGGTAAAATATTTAGGGTTCGAAATCTAAATATTGTTGGATTTATTTCGGTAAGAACTCTCGCTGTTTCTATTGCATGTTCTTCAGTATATTTATAGCCACCTAAACCTAAAATTACATATAGAGATAATTTTATCCCTGCTTTCATTACTTTTTTCCCTGCTTTTATATATCCTTTAGAATTTATACCCTTTCTCATCATCCGTAATATTGTGTCAGATCCACTCTCTAATCCACAATAAACAATATCAAGCCCAGCTTCAGCTAACTCTTTTAATTCTTCATCGGATTTTCTTAAAATATCTAATGCTCTTGCGTAGCAGCTCACTCTAGGAACATTTTTAATTCTTTCTCTTATATATTTTATAATTGTAGCTAGGTGTTCAGTAGGAAGTGAAGTTGGATTACCTCCAGCTAAAAAGACTGGAAACCCATCATAATGCAATTTACCATATTTATCAATATCTTGCAGAACATCTTCCAATGGTCTTACAGCATATGGCTGTATTCCTCCATAAATTCCTTTATACGTGCCACAAAATCGACAACCTCCAGTTTGGGAATTCCAAGAACAGCCCCCAGTTACAGCAATTAATAAAGAATAAGCTTCAACTGGCGGACGTATAACTATAACTTCAAGAGGAAGTATTTTCATTTAATTTGATACATCTAACTATTATATAATAAAATTAAATAAAGATAGACTAAAAAATGTTAAGATTACTGATTATAAATTATTATTTTTTGAAGAAAAAATTAAAAGCAATTATTTACTAAAAATAATGTTAAGTAGATTACTTTAATTTTTGGTTGAGTCAATATTTGAAAAAGAATCCCTCAACAATAAAAGTTTTACTCATTGGTTCAAATTACGAATAATCCGTACAGTTTCTTCGCGCTTATGGTTTTAAATTGACTGAGGGAGAGTATGATAATGGATATACAAAAAATTTTCTTGAATATGAAAAATCCTTAATATATAATAATATTCCTCTAATAATTAAGATTTGGATAATCAATACATTTTCAAACATCTTAGAAATGCATGACATTATTCAAGAAATCAATTCTCTACTTTTAATTTTTGATATCTATGATATTGATTCATTTAAATTTCTGAAAAAGGAAGATTTTAATAAAATTACAAACGTATTTGAATTTTCTGAATCAATTATAATGATCGGGATAAATTATGGAAATTTAACAGGAATACAAATCGATAGAGAACAAATTATCAAAAAATCGTTAGATTTAAACATTTTATATTGTTTTGAAGCAGATTTGAAAAACTATGATGA
>JAHLWE010000222.1 GCA_019058135.1 Promethearchaeota archaeon
AAAAAAAACTATAGAAATTAATTTTTAAAAAGAAATTGAAAACAATATGATGTGAAAGGATTATGACAAAATCTACAAAAATGAGGTATTCTGAAAAAATTACTAATAAGAAAATGATTTTATTTACATTAAGTGGACCAATCGGCGGACTTTTGTTTGGAATGTGGGGGAATATTCAGTTTTTTGCGGCATCGGTGCTTTTAATACCACAAGCTGTAATTACTGTGATTTACCTTATTTACTCAATAGTTGATAGCATCAATGATCCATTATTAGGTTATCTTAGTGATCGATCCAAAAGATTTACAGCAAAATTTGGAAAGCGTTTTCCATGGATTATGATTGGGGCAATTATAAGTCCGATTTTACTCATTTTATGTTTCATTCAAGTCACTCAAATTAATGTTGATGAATCCGGTCAAGTGCTAAATCCTGAAGCAGTTTTAATAGCCTCTATATGGTTATGCGTTATAATGGTTATTTACGAAACATTTCGCACATTACATGAGATAAACCATACATCTTTATTCCCTGATTTATTCCGAGAAGAGAACCAACGAAGGAAAGTTAGTGGAGTTGGAGGGATTGTAGGTGGAATAACCTCGATTTTATCTGCTATTATGATTCCATTATTTATAGCAAGTCTAGGAGGGGCAACTAGCCTAGCTGCTTATTTGTTTACTACAATAATAATCATTATTGTTGTTTATTTATTGATTTTCCCCTATAATTTAGGTGTTCGTGAAACTGATAAGATGAAAGCATTTCGAGTAGAATTAGATGATTCAGGAAAAGGTACTTCTCCAGTGAAAGAAGTAGTGATTCGTATATTTAGAGATAAAAATTGGATGGCTATAGTAATTACGAATTTCTGCTGGGCTATAGCTGGAGCTTGCATGTTATATGGTTTAAACTTTTTTATCTTACATAATTTAGGATTGGGCATAGAATCTACCATTTTACCAGGACTATTTCATATTATTGTAAGCATTATTTCAGCACCCATTTGGATTAAAGTAGCGAAAAAGATAGGTGTTAAAAAAACTTACTTAGTGAGTTTGATTTTAAATGTTATTGGTTTCCTTGCATTTTATTTTGTAACTGATATTATTGGAGTGATTATAGTGCTAGCTTATGTAGGCATACCTACTAGTGCAAATTATGGTGTGATTATTTTTCTTGCAATGGCTGAAGGAATTGATAACGCTGCTATAAATTCAAGAAAGCGTGAAGAAGGGAGTTACAATGGCATATTGCGAGTTTTTTCTGCATTTTCATATGCTTCTCAAACTCTAATTTTTGCAATAGTAGCAGGTATCACAGGATATAATCCAGTACTTAAAGCTAACCAAACTTCTTTTGCAAAATGGGGGTTAAATCTCCAAATGTCACTAATCCCAATGGTTATTATCCTCATTGGCACGATTATTTTCGCACTAATGTATAAAATAAGAAAAGAAGATGCAGTAGCAAACAAAGAAAAATTGAAAGAATTAGGGCTTTAAACCATCCTAAACCATTATTTTAAATTTTTTTTTTTCAATATATATAAAAATTTACCTTTTCTTTAATTCCTTTATTACCTTATTAGGGTTTTTGGTATTAATTATTGCACTAGCAGAAATTAATATATCGGCTTCTGATAATTTTTTTGAACTTTCTAAATTTACCCCTCCATCTACCCTTATTTCTATGGGGTATTTCTCCTTAAATTTTGCAATCTTTTTTAATCGATCTACGGTGGTTTCTATAAATTTTTGGCCAGAAAACCCAGGACTTACTCCTAAAATCAAGATTGTATCAATTATCGGGAGATATTTCTCTAATTTGTGAATCTCTGTGTCGGGATTGATCACCAACCCTACCTTTTTATTATAACTCTTTACTTTCATAATTATCTCTTGAATATTTTCTTTAATTTCAATATGGAACAAGAAAACATCGATATGATCAATTATTTTTTCAATATATTCGAGTGGATTCTCAACCATTAGATGTGCTTCTATAGGCAAATCAAACTCAAATTTGATTTTTTTTAAAATTTCTAAGTTAAGTTTTAAATTCGGAACAAATTTTCCATCCATTATGTCTATGTGGATAAAATCGAGTCCTTTTAAATTCTTTAAAATATCTATAATAAAATCATCACTTGCGTGAATCGAAACGGCTACTTTCAATTTATTTCTCAATTTAGTATAGTGTGAAATTAAATTTAATTAATAATATATTAATTTTTTTAAGATATTAAGGTAAATAATTAAATGAAGAAAAAAATGACAGAAAAATCATATGGTTTTGGTTCAGGTTATTTTGGCGAATGGATCGAAGATGAATTTGGTTTGCCTGCTTATCGATATACTTGTGATCAAATAAATGATCCTAAGGCAATTACTCCTATGAATGAAGTCTGGCGTTCTAAAACTGAACATCTTCATCAAGTAGGTAATGATCGATTAGTGGCTGTAGCGTCAAACTATGGTTATATACAAGTAAGACAGGATGAAGGATGTCCAAAATATCTTAATGAATATGATCCTGAACATTGTCATTATGCAGGAGGGTTCGGCTATCTAACTGATGGGCAGAATATTTTGAGTACATATTACCCTGGAAATGGAGAATCATTTAATAGAATTTTTGGATTGGGTTATATTCGAAAAACCGTGACAGGAAATGGATATGCTGCCGATCAGATTG
>JAHLWE010000223.1 GCA_019058135.1 Promethearchaeota archaeon
ATAGTGATGCTGCAAATGTGGATATTAAAGCCTTTACTGGCAAGTTTTATAAAGAATTGTGAGGAGTTCCCTATTTACAACCAGTATTAGATACTTGTGTAAGATGGAAAAAGGCGGGCTTGCACATTGAAACAACTAACTTAATAATCCCTAATCAGAATGATAATCTAGATGATATTAGGAATTTGGCAAAATGGGTAAAGGATAATTTAGGGCCCGAGACACCTTTGCATTTCTCAGCATATTATCCCACATTTAAAATGTCCGAAAAAAGAACTTCCTATGAGATTTTAGATAAAGCCTATAATATAGCAAAAGAAGTGGGGCTTTATTTTGTCTATGTCGGGAATATGAGACATCCCAAGGGCGAAAATACCTACTGCCCCAATTGTGACAGCCTAGTTCTCAGCCGTTCAGGTTATAGTTTTACAAAAATTAATTTAAAAGATGGCAATAAATGTGGCAGTTGTGGTAAGGAATTGCCCGGATTAATTGGGCAATATAATCCCAAATCTAAATCTAGAAGATTTTCTTTCTTTTAAAAAAATTAAAAAGAAAAAATATTATTAATTTAGGTTTATAATTATAATAGGTTTGGAACTATACTTACGCCGAAAATCCACAGCGAAAAACCCTGGATAAGGCAGTACAGCATAATTATCACGGCTACTGGTGGCCAGGAAAGCACTTTTGATATTGCCATCAGCCCAGAAATGTAAAATTTTACTGTTAGCGCCACTATTGCTACCATGATAAGAAATATGATCCCTAGCACCCACCGCGGGTCTATATAAGCTGCTATAAACTCCACAAGTATATCTGGAACGGCTATTGCTATAAAAAAGGTTACTGCACTTCCTACAATTAAACCAATTATTCCAGCCCAAGGTAAATCATTTATTGGCTTCAAGAACATAACAATTCCGAGGATTATTAAAGATATTGAGGTAAAAATATTAGCTCCTGCATCTGGACCATAGACCTCTTCATATTTAAAGCTTGGTGGAAGATTTCGGAGTAAACCTATTGCCCCCGCCCATATTACAAACACGCCGAGTATAATTCCTAGATAAGATAATATTCTTAAAAATTTAGTAACATCGAACTCATATTCATCGACCTTTCTTTTAGTAAAGCTGCGTCGTCGCTTACCCTCATAAAATATCCAAGTAATTGCCATTAATCCTGATAAAACTAACATTATTGCAGCTGACTCCGCAACCCAATCAAAGAAATCTTGAAAGATATCCCAAATTTGAAAAATCATTAAACATCACATTTTCTAAAATATTATAATTTTAAGTATTAGATGAATTCTTGATTTTAAATATTTATTGCGTCCGATTTTTGTCACAATGAAAATTTAAAAAAAGATGGTCTTTTTGATGTGGTCCAGATGGATTTTAATTTCCTCACTTTTTTTCTCTTCATTCCATCCATATTCTTTAGCCATAATTTCGGCGACTTTTTCGGCAACGATTTTCTGTTTTTTATGATGTATTAGGATTGCCATTTCGGTTCGTCTGCAAAAGATATCAATTAAATGAGGAACTTGTTCGTTTTTAAGCGAATACACAATTTCTCCAGTAATAAAGGGATGATCAGGTAAGAGGCGTTCTTTTAAGACATTATCTTTTTTACAAATTTCTATTATTTTTATGGCACCATGTCCATATTGTTGATAAAGGTGGTCTAAAATATCTTGATCTAATTTTGGACTATTAGTTTCAATAAATTTTTGCCATTCAGACTTTTCTAGGCCGATAATGAATTTTTGTTTGGAGAAATTCTTCTTTCTTCTAATGCCGCTAAAAACTTTATGTTTTATAAGTTCTTTAAATAAATCTTCAGCCATTTTTCTATTAGTAGTTAATTTACCGCCAGTGATTGTAAGTAAACCATCATTGGACCAAAAAATCAAATGATCTCTTGAAAGTTCACTTTCAGATTTTCCTTTTTGCATCACTAAAGGCCGAATTCCTGCGTATGTAGAAATAAGATTTTCATATCCTAATTCCGATTGAGGAAATATATTTTTCACAGCTCTAATTATATAATCTGCATCCTCCTTAGCACAGTATGGATCATCAAGGTCTTCTTTATAATCTGTATCCGTAGTTCCTATTAAGGCGATATTTCCTCGACGCATTAAAAACATCCCGCGATTATCATCAATTGACCGAATAGGCATTGCATTATTTACTTTTATTTTATCAATAGGGTATACCAAATGAACTCCTTTTGTAGGTCTAATAACGGGTTCTGGAATATCATCTGGATAATTTTCAACGATAGTATCGGTCCATATCCCAGTTGCATTTACGATTTGTTTTCCTTTTATTTCAAATTTATTATTTTTTTCAAGATCCAAGCATTTAATTCCAACAATTTTTCCGTTTTCCTTAATAAAAGATTTAAATTCAACATAGTTAAGTGCGTCAGTTCCTCTTATAACTGCTTCCTTAATAGATTCCAATACTAATCTTGCATCGTCCACAAATGTATCATAATATGAAGCGCCTCCTAAAAGACACTCCTTTTTTATAGCAGGTTCGAGCTCTATGATTTCTTCCGGTTCTAAAATTTCATGTTTTTTATAAGTTTTAAATTTAGAGAACGAATTGCTTAAAAAGTCGTAAATCCGCACACCTAAATGAACTCGAGACACATTATCTTTTCCACCCTTCCATGCAGTTGGTATTAATCGAATTGGTCTAATTAAATGAGGAAGATGGGCCATTAGCCAATTTCTTTCCGTAGTTGCTTCGCGAACCAATCTAAATTCATGACTTTCTAAATATCTAAGACCACCATGAGCCATTTTTGTACTTCTAGATGATGTTCCTGCAGCAAAATCTTGTTTATCGATTAAAGCAACTTTTAAGCCTCTTAGGGCAGCTTCTCTTGCAACTCCAGCTCCTGTGATGCCTCCACCGATAATAATAATATCGTAAGATTCTTTCTGCAATTTGTCAATAAG
>JAHLWE010000224.1 GCA_019058135.1 Promethearchaeota archaeon
AAATTTATTTATTCGATAATTTACTTGTTAAAACATAAGCAAATTGGACATATAATGGTTTTTTAAACCATCATGAGGATGACGATATAACAAATGATGAATATAAATTTTTAGCAATTAAAAAGCATTTTAGAAAAATAATTTCTGAATCATTTTTATATAAAAAACCTTTTAACAAAGAACATAATCCCTTTTACGAATCTGTTTATTAATTTCAATTTTGATAATATAATATTAAATAAATTTTTGTAAAACTTGTAGAGAAATCTAATATTCCATTAAAAAATATCGATTGGAAAATAAGAAAGTCTTCTATATCTAAGAAAAGTTCTTTTAAATATCTCTTAATTATCGCAGAGTGCCTTTTTTTTATTTATAAGAGAATATTAATATTTAAGATAAATGATTAAATTTTTATATTCAAGGAGAGATAAAAATGAACATTAAGTTAGATAAAATTAAACATCCTTGGTATGATCCTCGAGAGGATATTGATGAGGAATATATTGAAGAATTAGCAGAAAGCATCAAAAAAGATGGTTTATTGAATCCAATTTTGGTTAAGCAAACTGAGGATGGTTTGTATGATGTTATTGCAGGAGGTCATCGATTAAGAGCTGTTAAAAAATTAGGTTGGAATGAGATTGAAGCAAAAGTTTTAGATATTGAAGACTCTGAAGCGTCAATCCTCGCAATAAAAACAAATGTTCTTCAAAAGAATCTAATGGATATTGAAGAGGGCAAGGCAATTAAAAAAATAATTGATAAATTTGGTTATACTCAAAATGAAATTGCTGAGAAATTAGGGAAAAGTCCAACTTGGGTTAGTAATAGGATAGCTTTAATTCTTGATGTTTCACAGAATGTTCAAAATGCCTTAAAGGAAGAAAAAATCTCGACTTCTCATGCAGTTCTTTTATCAAGACTTTCTAAGAAAGATCAAGACAATTTCTTAAAATATATAGTATCAAAAAAATTGAATATAAATGATGCTAGAGAATCATTAAAAAAATATGAAAATAAAACTATTTTCACAATTGGATATCAAGGAAAGGATTTGGACACTTTCAGTGAAATATTAAAAGATAATAAAATTGACCTACTTATTGATATAAGGGAATCTGGAAAGAGTAGTAATAAGCCAGAGTTCAATTCAGAAATTTTAAACAGAGAATTTAGTAAAACAAATATAAAATATATCCACAAACGAGAATTAGGTGTTATTTATGAAAATCGAGTTCCTTACATAAAAGGATATATATCCCACGATTGTTTTAAAGGATTGTATCAATGGCATTTAGATGATATTGATTTTAAAATCGAAGAATTCGTAAAATTTATTAAAAATAATGGAACTTGTTGTTTTATGTGTATGGAAAAATTCTCAAAACCAAATAAGCAACAAAAATATTATTGCCATAGAGATTTATTGGTTGAAAAAATTTTAAATTATAAGGCAATCGATCCATTATATAATTTTGATGAGAGAATGGATTTATAGATTGACAAAAGAAATAATTAAATTCAGAACCATTTAGGTTTTATAAACTTTAATTTCTTCTTATTATAATAACCAAACTTGGGTGTTTTTATTGAGTTGGGAGGAAAGAGAAATTCTATTAGTTGCAAAAACTTATCCTAAAAGAAGTAATAGGTATGGAAATACTGTCTGTACTGCCGGAATATTAGAAGATAACAATGAATGGGTGAGAGTTTATCCCATTAATTTAGATGCTTATTTTTATAAAAAATTAAATAAATTTGTTCGGTTTAAGGCTCAAATTAGTAAAAATACAGGTGAAAAAATGAGAAGAAAAGAATCTTATAAAATTAGAGAGGCAACAATTAAAATAACTGATGATAGCTTAGTTGATACGAGTGTTAAAGGCGTATGGGAAGAAAGAACAAAAATTTTAAAAGGGATGCTCTCAGATTCTATAGAAATACTAAAAGACCAATTTGAAGTAGATAGAACATCTCTAGGAATAATTAAACCAAATAGAGAAACGATAAAATTTTTGATTGAAAAGCCAATAGATGAAATTGAAATAGATATCATGAAAGAAATTCAATTAAACCTTTTTGGAGAAAAAGTTAAAAAGGTTGATAAAATAGAGAATGCATTTTCTTATCAATATGAATGTGATATAGCGAATTGTAATAGGCATAAAATGATATGTATTGATTGGGAATTATTAGAATCTTTCAGAAAGTGGAGAAAAATCTATAAAAATCCAGAAGAATTGCAATCTAAATTAAGAGAGAAATATTTTGATTGGATGTGAGATAAAAGAGACCTATATTTTATCGTTGGCACAATTTGGCGATTTAAAACTTGGATTATTATTGGTTTATATTATCCCCCAAAACAAGAGCAAATAATTGAAGAGCAAAAGACAATGAATTCATTTTGGACAATATAGTGAATTTAAATATATGATAAGAATTTCTTCCTAATTTTTTCTTTTCAAAAATATAGCTTATCTTTCTCCGTTAAAAGCCAGAATATTGTCAATTTAACTCTTTTTGAACGAGCCACATTTTTTTTGTAACCTATTTAGAATTATTCGAACCTCAGATCAATTTTTTAATTTATCCAAATGAAGAATTTAATATTATGGAAAATTAGAAATCTGATTTCATAACTTTAAAAATTGAATTATTTAAAGGTTCAATTATTTTTTATTCAAGCAATTCTTTTTCCAAAAATATCCAAACATGAATAATTTGGCTCTTAATGAGTTTTTTTGAAATAGTTGGGAATGCGTCTAGAAATAAATGGGAATGGGAATTTTTTGTCTAAAAATATTTGGGAATGGTTTATTAATTAGAACACAAAAATATGAAGCAGATCAGCTTCGTATGGAAATTGGACATTATTTAGATAATAGTAATTCTTTGCATATTTACGGAAATACTATTTCTGAATTGAAAGATATGTTAGAACAAATTGAAATAAGGGTTGCTGGTTGTTAAGTGAACTTTAAGTTGCAACTTTTTAAACTTTTTTTTGTAACATTGAATTTTATTTTGCAACGCTTTAAAACTTTTAAGCTAAATTAAAAATCACACTCCATTTAAAGTAATGTTTTTATATATCACCAAAATTGCAAAAAAAATGGATTTATTAGATCTCTAAAAAATTAGCAGGAGTCTCTAGAGCGACTATCTCAAAACTAGAAAATCAATTCAAACCTAACTATTGGAATAAAAAAAAAGTTTGCATAATTAAAGGATGTAATTTTAGAAGAAAGGGTATTTTCAATTTGTTTGAACACCTTAAAGATGTTCATCATTTAGGAGATGGTTGGTATATATGTCGAATTTGTGACTTTAAATCAAAATCAAGTCAAGATTTACAAAAACATTTAAACCAAAACCACACTTTAATCGAGCTTAGAAAGTATTACAAAACTACGTGAAAGTCCCCTAATATTAAGGGATGTAGTTCTATTCTAAATCTTTCATATTTTTTTCAGCTCATTTTGATTTATAGAAATCTCTATTCTTTAAAATCAGTAATATTAAATTTGTAATAATATTAACATTAATGTAAAATTGTGATTCAATAATGATTGAAGCAGAAATTGATGAAATTTTAGATTCAGATAATAGTAAGGATGAGAAATTAGATTTATTAGAGGAGGTTTTAAAGGTTTTTATTCTAAAAATCGAAGATGTATTTGAATATATTGGAGAATCTAATTTAAAAGATAATAATATAATGGAACTTAATGATATGAAATGGTGATAATATAATGAATGAAGAAAATTTTAAATATCATGCTTAATTATTTGAAATGTGTTTAACATGACTTTCTACCTAATAAATCCATATCACTACGGAGGAGATTATAAAAATGACGAATAAACAGACAATACTGATTGCTGGAGCGACCGGAAACATTGGGGGAGGTGCTGCAGTCGCTTTAGCAAAACGTGGTGCTAGAGTTGTGTGGCTCGGGCGTTATTCCGAAAAATTAAAAGCCAGGGCGAATCTTATCCGTAGTGCTTTATCTGAAGCACAGATCGATTATCAGGATACGGACATTGCCATGCTGGTGGTCGACTTCTCTGATATGGAGTCTGTGAATCACGCGGCAGCCGAGGCTATGAACCGATTCCCGATGATAAATGGTCTGATACTATCTGTTGGCGTTCTTATCCAAAAAGGTCCGAAACTCCTGGACAGCGGTCATGAGGTGATGTTTGCTACAAACGTGATGGGGCCGTTTTTGTTCACCCAGCTGTTGTTAAAGAGGATGCAGCAATCAGACGGATTGGTCCTTCATGTGATTAAAAAATCCTATAAAGAAATCGA
>JAHLWE010000225.1 GCA_019058135.1 Promethearchaeota archaeon
GCCAATAATCATTGAAGATAATATTATCGCAGCTTGACCAACCGATATATTACTTCCAAATTCAATAAATTCACAATTTACCCATGCATCAAAAATTGAATTTGAAAAATTTGTTTTTACTCCAAATACTTTCATTAAAATTACATCATGCCAGGGAACGGGGAATGAATGACTTATCCATGCTGGCCATTTTATAATCATTGATCGGAGGCTCCAATAACAATAATCTCTATTTTTAGGATCTCTTTTGAACACACCTTCTCGAGGTTTATGAAATAAATTTACAAAAATTAAGATTATTTTTGCAAAAAATATTGAACTAAAAACTAAAGTTAAATAAAAAAGAAGAAATTCTAATGGCAAAAGAGCAAAAAATAGTAATTCATTAATATTTAGAATTTTCCAAAAAAACCAAAATTGTAAAATGGGAGGAATGCAACTTCCCCATATTAAAATGAAATATATTATAAAATATCTCTTTTTAGCTATAACACTTGCCGTAAAAGGAGCCATTTTTAAAGATACAGGAGTCGCCGTTATTTTTCACCTTTTTTTTTTTCTATTTTTTCATATTTAACTATAGATGTCTCTTTAAATTCGACATCCTTTTTTATAATAATCTCTCTATTACTTTCGGCATATTTATTTAGTTTTAATTTTCTTGCTGGAATCCCTATATATACCCAATCTTTTTCTAATTCTTGGTTAAAGCTAGTAATTGATGCAGCACCCAATATTGCGTTTTTTCGGATAATTGTTCCTGGAGAAACAACAGAATGACCCCCAACTATAGCGAGATCTTCAAATATTATTTTTTTTATTATTAAATAATTTCCAACAACGATGCCACTACAAACCGTTGAACCTTGTCCAATAAAAACCTTTTTTCCAGCTTCAATAAATTCTAAATCTAACCAGCTGTCTAATATTGAATTTGAAAAATTCACTTTCACTCCCAAACATCTAAAAGCTATAATATCAACATATGGGAGAGGGGTATTTCTTGCAAACCATATTACAAATTTTTTTAGTAATTTTCTGATGCACCAAAAAAGATAAACTCTTCTATCTTCTCTAATATGAAAAATTCCTTCTTTTGGTTTATGAATAAGATTTATAAAAATTAATAATAGTTTAGTAAAAGACAATGAGCAACCCAGGAAGATATAAATATCGCCAAATATCACAAATGGTAATAATAAGTAAAAAAGTATAGGTATACCAAAAAAATCCTTCCAAAAGGATGTGAATTGTATTAAAGTTATTGTTCCGGCAAACCAGATAATCGGAATATAAAGCCATAAAAATTTCAAAGCATCCTTAGGCATTCCGCTTCCTGTAAGAACGTCAATAGTTAATTCCATAGATTTCGTAGATTCCGTTGACTCTTTCATATCTTTATGCATCTCTCGATTTTTTTTTGATTATGATTTGGTCTTCGGTTAATCCAGTACATTCTTTTATTTTTTTTTTAAATATTTTTCTTACGGGTAATCCAAAATAATAATTATTACTTCTCAATTGGTTATGCTTTGGGGAAGCAGAAATTGGAAGTAGGGCTACATTATCACCTATCTCCGTGCCTGGACCTGCCAATCCAAATGCTGAAAATGTAACATTATTTCCTATTTTAATAGTAAAAAAATTTACATTTCCAGAAATCCCTTCTACTAAATGACTGGCTAAAGCACTATTTACTCCAAAATAGCAATTTTTTCCCGTTTTAATTAATTTATCACCAACAACTTGTTCTTCAAGTGTTGTACCTTTTCCCATCTGGTTTGCACCAATAAAATTAAATAATTTAATAGTAAGCCAAGGGAATGGACTTTTTGAAAAAGCCCATTTCGGATACTTTAAAATAAATGATCTTACATGATAAAACTTTAAGGTTTTATTAGGGAAATCTCTTGGAATTATACCATCTCTAGTAGGTTCCTTTTTCTCTGTATAATAAAAAACTATCTTTAAATTAATTGCTATTATGAATAAATGTAATAAATAACATACAATTATAATAATTGGAGTAAAAATTAAAATAATAAGAGAGTTTAGATTTGTAAAAAGATCCAGAAAATTTGAAGCATTTAATACTTTAGGAATTAAAAAAAAATTGATAAATGTAATGAATAGAATTCCAGGAATACCAAATGAAACAAAATAAATTAGAAAAAAACTTACTGCATAAAGAAAGATATTATGATACTTCATTTTTTTCTTATTAGTTTCTGATTCCATTTTTTTAAAAATTAGCTTAGAAATTAATTAAAGGTTACTATTTTGAAAAAAAATATTTTTTAATAATTAGATACCAATAAGAGCAATTTTAAAAGATTTAATTTTTATATGTACCGACAAAAATAATAAACTTCCAAGCAGTAAGAATACCATACGACAAAAATAGAATCGTTATGAAGAATTTCAACCCACAGAACATAATATGAGCATATTATATTTTTTTTTTAGGAGTTTTAAAAATTTGAAATATAAGAACTTATTATTAAGAAATTTTCGATAATATTAAAAAATATTAAAAGGTTTGAGTACTATTAACGGCGGTAAAGAATTGGAAGCCTATGACCAGATTCTTAAATTCTTTAATAAAAAGGATAGAACTATTAAAGAAACTGAAGTATTCGAAGATCAAACTTACATAAATTTAATGGGTTTCTTGAAAAAAAAGAAAGAAATTGAGAACTTGTACCAAAACTACAAGCTCGTTGAGAACGCCATAATCTTAATCTTATCATTATTTCATGATATACCTCCTGATAGATATAATACAATGGGTAAAGATGCAAAAAATATTGATAATTCAGATCGCGACGATATTATTAAGATGTTGAAAAAAGAATTTTTAGATTAATTAAAAACTATTCTTTCTTATTTTAATATATTAAAATGCAAAAGGATCGTTTCAAATTTCGATGTATTTATTGCGCGAATTGCTGTTCCGATAAAAAAACAATAGTTAATGTAACTTATCTTGATATTTTAAGAATAACTAAAGGATTAAATTTAACTTTTAATGAAATTTTAGAAATTTTGGGTTTTTATATCTATGAAAAAAATTTCTCAAATGATTTTATTAAAAAAATGGTAATTCCGCCGATAATTACTGAAAAAGGAAACGCTTTTGTTGGGCTATTAAAAAAATCTACTGGGGCATGTATCTTTTTAGATGAAAAAAAAAAGTGTAAAATTTATAATTTACGCCCTATGTTTTGTCGAACATTTCCATTTACATTTAAAGTATTAAATCTAAGAAGATCTAATTCGAAAATCAATGTCCAGATGTTCTATACGATAAAAGCAAAAGAATATTGTAAAGGCATTTCAGATAATGCTCCATATATTAGTAATAAAAAATGGGTAAAAATTGGCAAGAAAGTTATAGTAGAATTAAAGGAAAATAATAAATTTATTGAAATTTGGAACATGAATGTTAAGAAAGGAAGAATTAAACCTACAGCACAAAATTTTATAAAAACTATCTTAAAATTTGAAAATAAGATGAAAAAATTGACGATAGAACATTAAAAACTTATGAATTGAGAGAATTAACAGAATTAATTTTAGAATTGAAAGTAGATGATATCGTGGAAACTGTAAAAGAAGCACTTTAAAAAGATGGAAAAGATCTTTTCGATGTTTTAAATTCTTTAACTAAAGGCATGGATGAAGTTGGTCGAAAATATGAAGCAAAAGGAAACTATTTGATAGAACTAATTTTAGCAGGAGAGACTATGAAAGAAGCGTTTAAAGTCTTGCAATCGGCTTTAACTTGAGAGATTTTACTAACTATATAAAATAAAATTTATTTTTAGTATACTATTATCTTATAAAAAAATATTTTGTCCATAAGAGATTAGATTTGAACATAATCGGATATAAAATTATAAATTGAACAAGAAATATTTAGTTTATTAAGGAGAATATGATAGTGAAAAAAAGAAAACGAGCCCCTATTCATGTTACTCTTTCAGATGTAGAACGGGCATATAAAAAGGTAGCGGAATTCCAACGCTTAATCGAGCGAGGCAAAACCCCGGAACAGATTTTTAAGGACCTACTCAAGTTGATTCAAATTGACAAGTAGTTTTCTTCAATTAATTTTGGATGTAGCAGATCAACTTAAGATTCCTGCCGTTCTCATTGGTGGTTTAGCACTCCCTGCTTATAATGTAGCAAGAACAACGCTGGATATTGATATTTGTATATATGTTAAATCTCGAGAGGAATTAAACCGGTTTATTGAAGTCTTATACAATAATGATATTTCAACTGTCCAAAATCCAAATTTAAATCATGATTTATTTACGGTATTTGGAAAACGCGATCAAGCTGAAATATGGCTAAAATCTTGTGATCCTTTCATTGGGATGATCAAATGGTGGAAAAGATACGGAAATTTTTTGCTAATGTTTACGTATTAGCTGTGGAAGATTATATCTTGACAAAGCTTGCTAGATTTGATCGTAGTTCGATTGATATTAGTGATATTTTAAAAATCTTAATTGCAAACAAAGATGAACTAGATTGGGAATATCTCCGCTTTCGACTAGATTGGATAGATTTAGAAAGCGATTTTAAAGAAATTTTAGAAGGATTTAAATTTGATTTTAATAATAATTTGCGAAATATCTCAAAAGAGGTTCTAGATAAATTTAAAAATTGAATTAAGTAATACTCCTTATTTTTTATATTATATTGTACAAATTTTCAACTGTCTTTCAAATTCAGAGGAAGAGAAGGGCCATCATGCTTTACTTATTTTATTTAATAATCCCAAATTCAGAATTATTGCTAATTTTATTTTTTCAATAATACTCCATTTCTCAAGAAAGAAAAACCTAATTAAATCTTTATGGAAAAGACAAAAGCTCGTGCCAATATTAATTTAAGACCAAATCAGCTTGTTAGAAGAGATTTATTTTTTAAAAGATCAAGTGATTTATTTTTGAATTACCTTAAGTTTGATATAGATTAACATAAAGACATTTTAATTTTTTTTGAAAATACCTTAGTTTTAATCTTTTATTCACTAAACTCATTTTTAGTTATCTCTCTCAAATCATTTTTTAATCACTAATATAAAATCTTTTATAATAAACAATATGATAATAATAATCATTAGAATTATTAAAATCCATAAATCTCGTTCCCATAGATAAGGATTTCTTTCTTTCTTATTTTTTATTATTTTATCAACTCCTTAATCCATTCAAATATTGAAGATAATAATTCATTAATTTTGGAAATTTCTGACATAGAAAATTCTTTCAAACTCTGGAACAAGAGTAAAACAGAGTAGTGAAATAACGATGTGTTTGAAACCATTTATAGCTTAATGCACTAAGCGAATGGAATTTTTTGGAAGATTCGAATTGAATCTTTCTTACAAAAAAAAGTAGAAATTTAAATTTTTATTTTTCAAAATAATCACTCGAAGGAAGTCTCCATTCTCTTTTTTTACCTATTCTATACATTATATATCCAGCAATTACACAGCAAATAGGTAGGAGGAGGAGGAAAATTCTACCTCTTAACACTGCATCCAAAATCAAAATTCGTAAGGGGGCCCAAGGGGCAGCAATAAGTACATAGCCGAGAAAAATCCATAGAATACCACCGAAAACACATCCGACTAATCCTACCAACCATATTTTAAAAATGATCTTTTGGTGTTTTAATTTTCTACCATAATATACGAAAAATATCAATAGTGGGTACAAAACTGTAAGAAAGATCGCCAGCATCAAGTCTATAATTCCGAAATAAAATAACACCCAATTCATGTATATCAAACCTATACAAAGTCCAATACTAACCCATATCGTGTTTTTCTTATAGTTTTTCCAAAAATTCTTGATTTTTTCTTTTGTATTCATTACAATCATCTGTTTACAAATATATCATTAGCAACAACCTAACCATATACAAACAGCAATAGAACCGTAAAGGAATTCAAACAATTTTAATGCCTCAATACACCAGTAAGCAGCTTTAGCAGCAGGCCAAAACCAAATTGCAGCTATAATTATTACCGCACATGCTCCGAACGATACCGCACTAACAGCAATTGTACACAAATTACAGTCCCAGAAAGGATCACCACCAAAGCAGCCAACAGGTGGGGGAGGGGGGCCACCACCATTACCCCCATTTACAGGGTAGTCCATCAAAGAAGCATAACTTTCAAGAATTTGAAAATTGTATTCTCCAAGCTGTTCTTTTACTAATTCAGAAAGAGATTTAATTCCTTCTCCCATATTGGTATATCCATAATAAAGTTCCATTAGGTCTAAATCCTCTGATTTTTTATATATTTTTGCCATTTCTTCCGTAACTTTCGCTAAAATGTCGTATTGTTGGGATAATATAACAGACATATTGAAATATACAAACTCCATCGAAGTTATAGTTTTTCCGTTGAGAGGAATATATTTTATAGATGTAAATGAACTATTATAAATCTCTGAATTTAAAGGTTCAAAGTAAGTATCAATCGTTAAGATATAATTCTTATGGTAAATTACGTATTCTAATTGATAATAGTGGAAATAGAAATTTTCTGAAGTAATTTCAGTCGAAATGAAGTAAGCAGATTTACTATAATTACTAGTAAATTTATCATAACTCCATAAAATAGTATGAGTAAGAATAAATTCATAGACTATTCCATTAAATTCATATTTTTTGAGAATAACTATTTGATCTTCTCTTTGTTCTAATGTCTCAGATGTTATACTTATTGATTCACTCTCAATAGGACATTCTTGATTCTCATTACAAGAAAAGCAACCTGTATAATACAAAAGTTGTGGTTCTATTAGTAATTCAAATTTTTTATCGATTATTTTATCTACTGTAATATGGTGTGAAGTTGTCCAAATTGGATAATCAGCATTAATCCATGCTAAAATACCACCAATCATATTATATACTTTTGTAAAACCATATTCAACTAAAATTTCACCTGCTTGTTGACTTCGATAACCAGATTTACAGTAAATTATTATCTCAGAAGTCTTATAATCTTCAAGTTCATTCATTCTAACAGTGAGATCACCTAAAGGCACGAGAATGGCATTATATAGATGTCCCAGATTATATTCACATTGGGTTCTAACATCTAAAATTACAACGTTGGAATATTTATTTTGCTCAGTTATCATTCTATTTGCAACATCTACGGATATTGTTTGATATGCTTGCTCCTCAGCGGAAACCAATATTATTGAGCTGAAAGATGGCACCAAGAAAGCTATAATAATCAAAAGAGCTACAATTTTACATTTACTATTTTTCAAACAATTGTTTAATTTCATAGTATTATCACTTTAAATTTTATTTTTTGTCTTTAATTTAAATTTATAGATCGTGACTAAGATTTATACGTTATTCAAAAATAATGATGCATAATCTCAGTTATAACTCTATTCATAGTGGGTTTTTAGTGGGTATATTTTGAGAAATATATAAAATAAAAACTTATGAGATAATTATGATTATAACTGTAAGAATATTAAAAAGTGGTAATTCTAAAGTAGTATCTCTTCCAAAATCAGTATTAAAATATTACAATTTAAGAGTAGGTGATTATATCGAATTAGATATTAAAAACGTCTATAAAAAAAATGATAAAAAATCTTTATGAGTTTTTCTCCCAAAATTGAGGTAAGTTATATTTAAAAAATTCTATATTTAATGATTTTATAGAGTGCCCAATTTCAAAGGAAAATAGCAAATTCATTGAAATTTGTAATACTAATGTAGATAAGAGTAGAATTAAACTTACAGCATGAACCTTTATAAAAAATATTTTAAAATTTGGATATAAGATGAAAAAATGGATGATAGAAGATTAATTATTTGGGAATTGAGAGAGTGCTAATAAAACCCAATATAAAATCCTAATTTCTATTTTATATCCAAGATTATCGAGATTCCAATTTAACTTTTTAAGACCTTTTAGATTATGAAAGAGTATTGTTTCATTTTGGATATAATTTTTCATTTTATTTATTTCATCTTTTATCTCATTATTTAAATTCAATAGAGATGCCATTAACAAAAATTTAGCAGTGTCAGTAAGATTGCTATTAATAGAGCCATTTATTGTAATATTTTGCTTAAGATGTCTGAGAAATTCTTGAGAAATATCGCTTAAATCACCAAAATTATTTAATAATTTAAGAGAAAGAATTTTATCAAATAAATCTATATTTGGATAATAGTCTTCGGCTGTTTTAATATCATATTTTAATAAATTGGATTCTAATTGGGAATATTTTTGGGTAGAAACTCCATTTTTTTCTAAAATTTTAAGAGTTAATAAAGAATATGTATTTAGATGTAATTTCCAGGGAATAAAATCAGAAAGCTCTCCAAAAATAAATTTTTTTATCTTTCCGATGTCAATGCTTTCATGTGATAATAAATTAAACTCTGAAAAAATTGCAGTTCCAAAAAAAACATTTAAAGGATCAGTGGCTGAACCAATTCCTGCACAAAAAACTTTATTAGAGATAAAATTTTGTAATCTATTAACGATCTCGTTTCTAGAATAAGGTAAATTTAACCCCATCATTTTTAAAGAACATATGAAATAATAGAATGTCTCTAAATCTTGAAACTCTTTAAAATTATGTTGTTGTAAATTTTCAATATTAATTTTTATACTATTTCTAATAATTGAAGATAATTGGGGAAAATCACCAAAAAATTCAATAAATTTTTCACTTTCAATATCTAAAGATTTTTTTATTTTAATTTCCTCGATTGATTGTTTAACTTCTGTTGATTCAATAAGAGAGAGATCTTCAGCTCGAATTTTGCTAATTTTGTTTAAAATCTCTGTGGCTTCATCTTTGTTTTCGATTGGAGTCTCTTTACGTAGAATGATTTCACTATCAATTCTTTGTTGTTTAAGTTTTTCTAAAAGAACCATTATAGCTTTTTCTGCAGGTTTAATAAATCTTGCCGGTATTTTCCTAACTTCAACTGAAACAGGAGTAGGTTCCTTTTTAATTTTATCACTTTTTAAAAAATTAATAATTGTAGGTGAGACATAAGATTCTTTGAAATTCTCAACTTTCTCTATAAATCCTCTTGGAAGTAAATTGAAAACATTGAGATTTAAAAGTTGGGTTTTGTTTTTACTTATAAAATATCGGATAATAATTTCAATAAGGGAAGCCTCTATAATCGGTCGTAAAATTAAATCTACTATTTGACTATATTTCTCAATATTTTCATATTTTTCTTTAATCGAATTTAGAAAATCATTTTTAAATGAGATAATCTCATCTCTTGGAACACCAATTGTTCTTAATCCTAATGAAACGACCTCAAATATATTTTCAATATTTTTTTTATAAGTTGTAAAATCATCATTTTTAGTCTCATTTTCTAATTTAATATAAGCCTCTACAAATAAGTCAGATAAATAATCATAAAATCTTCCAAAAAAAGTTAAAATATCTTCTCCAAGCACTTGATTAAAATTTTGAAAGAAATAATCAACATTTTCCATAATTTATAGAAGTATCAATATTTTTTTATATTTTAGTATATTTTTTTTTATTGAGATTTAATGGGTTTTTATGATTGTTTTGCAAAAGACTTTGATCAAAAAAGGAGGAAGCCCTGGAAAGCCTTTAAAGAGTTTTATGAATCCATAATGGAAGGCGGTCTTGACATCAGCGGAACAATTTTAGATGCTGGATGTGGAAATGGGAGGAATATGTCAATTATTGGAGATAACCAAAATGATTTTCGTATAATCGGATTAGATAATTCGATCGAATTATTGAAAATTATTAAAAATCAAAGAGATGAATTGATTAGACATGGAAATAATCGCTTAAAAACGAGAAAAATCGAAATAATATTATCTGATCTAATTTACCTTCCATTTAGAAAAGAAGTATTTGACCATATCTTTGCAATCGCTTCGATTCATCACTTATATAGCAAAAAAGCTCGTTCAGATTTTATGTATAATCTCCCAAATTTAATGATAGAAAACGGTTCGTTTATCTTATCTGTATGGCGAAAATGGCAAAAAAGGTTTCGAAAATATTTTATAAAAGATTGGTTAAAAAGAAGGCTTTCTCTCAAATATAGGGAATCTCAATTTAGCAAAGGGTTGCAAGAATTTGGCGATATAATAATACCTTGGAAAAAATCGAATAATAAAGGATCTTACACTCGCTATTATCACTTATTTTCAGAAAAAGAAGTTATAATATTTACTAAACACTTTAAAATCCGAAAATTCTCAATCTTAGGAGGACCGGGAAATAAGGACAATTTCTTTATTTGGCTGCGAAAAGAAAATCAGTAAAATAAGAATCTATTTATTATTTAATGGCATATAATCGATTGAAGCATTTCAATTATAAATTTCTCATAGTTTAAGTAATATTTTCTAATCACTTCAAAATGAATAGTTATAACTCGCCCAGTAATTTCACAAAAAAATATTGAGTGAATGATTTTTGAAGGGTAATAACCTTTTCTTATCATTTTAGTCATTGTTCCAAAACAATATGTACATTCATGACTTAAGAGCCAAATGTTTTCTTTTTTTGTAACTACAATATTAATGCTATTATATGTATCAATAGAATCTTGTACTTCTCTAGCGTGATAATACTTTTCTCTTGCCTTTTTGTACCATGATAATTCAATTTTTACACTTTTACCAAAATTTTCGTCAAATTCATCATGAGATTCGAAGAATATTGTTCCTTTTTCATGATTCCCTTCTACTTTTACTTCTTCAAACCAGATTGGGGTTTTATTTATTACTATTTTACATTTGTCGTTAGAATAAACATAATAATTTTTTTGCAATGTTATTCCACTAACTTTCTTTATTAAGTATAATTACTCAATTAATTTCTTACCTGCTTCAATCCATTTAATTACTCGTTCTTCTGAACACCCTGAAACTAAGCTAGCAACTTCCTTAGGATCCTCTTTAATTAATGTTTGAACATCAGGAATTCCAATTTCCATCAGTTTTTTTTCTGTAGATGGTCCTAATTTTTCTAACACAGTTAATTTTATTGGAATTTTCTTAATTACTTTCTTTTTTGTTATTTTTTTAGATTTTTCTTCCTTTTTCCTATAGGGCTCACGTTTTGGTTTTTCCTTCAAATCTAATTTTAAATTATTTAAGTATTCAATATTTTTTTGATATTCTGTTTTTCTGCGAAAATCAATCTTTATTTTTGCGCTTTTTAAATCTTGCAATGTTTTATTTGATTTTCTAACTTCTTTAAGTGAAAATCCAGTGCCTTTTTTAAAATACTTTTCTCTACTTGGTGATATAACTGTAGGTTTTTGTATCATGATAATTCGATTTTTCCTGTTTTTCAAAAATTATGAAATTATTATTTTGAGTTTATTAATTAAAATGAATTTTTGAAATTTTCTTTTTTTTCCCAATTTGAGTTTTTATAATTTAATAATTTCTAGATTTTCCAATTTTTTAAGGCTCTCTCTTATTTTGCTTTCTATAGTATTAAAAATTCTTGAAATCCGGAGTGGGGATTTTTTTCCATTACATTCTAGAGCAATTTTTAGTTCTTTATCATTTATTATCCCCATATTTTTGATACGCTCAAGTACATTTTTTGCAATAATTAGTTTTGGTAAAATTTCTGCTCCACGACCTCCAACTGATAATACATCTATCTCATCAATAAAACTTAAAAAATAATTTTTCTCTGAGGTTTTTCTAAATTTCTTTAAATCCTTTTCATGTTTTTCATAAAATTTTAAGCCAAAATTTTGTAATATTTCGATTAATTTTTCTTTATCATCATCCTCATCAGATATCGAACAAAATAGCACATGAGACAATGGATGGTAGTACATTATTATCGTGGAGTATTCTCCAGAAATAATCCTATTTGCATCACCTACCCCCTTTCCATTAGTCATGGCATCTTGTATATCATCAATCATCTTATTTACTTCTTTAAAGAAATTAGTTAATAATTCTGTTTTTAAATTTTTACTTTTATTAAATTCTTTAAAAGATTTTTCTAAAATAAGAATTCCAGCATCCCCATCAATCAAAAATACTTTATAAATCAAAGATAAGCCTCTTTCCGATTAATATATACTTTAAAACGAATTTTCCAACTTTAAATAATCAATTTTATATTTTAAGACTTTATTATTTGGATAAAATTAAGAATTGATAATATTATGCAAAAAAAAACTATTATATTAACATTTATTTTATTTGAATTAACTTTCTGTCATATCTCATTTATTCACTTTAATTTTGTGAAAGGGTTAGAACAAGTTTCGATTAAATCAGAATACCCAGGAATAACACATTATAATATGATTCAAAATGTTACTTACGAAATTACTCTAAATTGGACTTTAACTCGTTTAGGTCCAAATCCTTATGCATTTTATTTAAAATATTCTCTTTTTGATAATCGTATCCCCAGTGAATATGAATTTACTCCCCCAATACAAGTATCTTCATTAGAATATCATTCAATTGAAGGTAATGGAACTGAAATAATTACTCAAACAGATGAATTTGGTAATCGTTACTGTTTATTTAATCGCATAATTAACAATTCAAATAGTGCTCCAATTTTGATTAATCAAAAATATGTCATAACATTGAGTGAAATTTCTTTTGATAATAATATCCCTATGGAAAATATTGGTATATACAACACTTCAGATATAATTTATGAGCTATATTGTCAAGCAGAACCACTTTTTGAAATGAATGATCCTACTTTGATATCTCTTTCTAATAGCCTTGTTGAGGGATTAACCAACCCAATTGATAAAGCTAAAGCAATCTACGATTATGTTTCTGAAAACATTGAATATGTAGGACAAGCCGTAGAAAGAGGAGCTCTGTGGGCATATCAAAATAAAGAGGGAGATTGTAGTGAATTCTCTAATTTAATGATTACTTTATTAAGAATTCAAGGAATTCCAGCTAGGAAATGTACTGGTATGATTTTAAGTAATGCTACCGCAGCTGGTGTTGCTACACCAAATAATAATCTCGGAGTAGGCGCCGAATGGTATTATTATAGCAATTTTACCAAAAATTCAACATCATTTTCCGCAGGAATACTTGATTCCAATATATTACTTCATGCTTGGTTGGAATATTATGTGCCCAACATCGGGTGGATCCCATCGGATCCTACATGGGGCAGCACCGGATATAATTATTTTAATTATATGGACTTCATTCATTTAACAGCAAATATAGGTGCATGGTTTGAAATCCCTTCTTTAACAAACTATGTTAGTGAATATTCTGTTCTTCCTAATCCTGTGTATCAAGCCAATGGGGTTTTCGAATATGAAACTTTAATACATATCGAAGTTCTTGAAGTAAATCTAATAGAAGATAATACTATATTGCCTATTATAGTTGGATTAATTATCCTAATAACTTTTTTAGTCATAATTTATATCTACATAAAAACTGGTAAAAGTAAGAAGGAAAATAAAGTAATGTATGAAAATGATTCTCTTTCTTATACATATTAAATTATCAAATTCCTAAATATAATTATTTTTTCCTAGATGTATGTTTGTATTAACATTTTAATCCGTGAAATAAATTCATCCAAATATTCATCAATTCTCTCAATAAAATCTTCGCTACTAATGAATAGAAGAAGATATAAATTAAATTTCTCAATATTTAGTTTCTTAAATAATATCTTTTTAGTTTGAGAAATTCCAGAAGACACAAGAAAATCTTTTTTCAAAATCTTAAATTCCTTAAATGTCTTATATAATGTCTGAAAATGAGGGGCGGAAATCTCGAAAACTTTTCCTGAGACGTCATCTCTTGAAAAGTTAGATAAAATTATTGCTTTTTCATCTAAGAGTAAAATAGCTTCAGAATCAGTTTTATTAGCAAACCATTCCAATTGTTTTCTAAAAATCTCTCTATTTGGAGATAATCGGCTAATACCGTAGGAAAAGGCAGAGACCAATGACCAGTGATCAAATATTGATGTCTCAAATATCTTAATGTAATAATTTTGAGTAAATTCTTGAATGCTCATAATTATGAATTCAATGTTTTCGCGAATTCGTTTTTCATTTTTTATGTCTGGGTCTGTTTTATGCAAACATAAAACAATCGGAGGGTAATCATCAATGTTATTAAGAGATTCAATTAATCTTTTAAAATATTTTAATTCTTCCTCCCTTCTCTTTAAATCTTGAACATCAATCAAGAAAAATAATAAATCAACGTTATATAAATAAACTTCACTTTCCTTAAGATATTGATCTCGGTAGCTTTTCTGACCACCAAGTTCCCATCGGATTAGTTGAGCACCAAATAACTCACTTATTTCCCTTGATACACCTTTAGTTGGTAAGACTTTTATTATTTCAGAATATTTTTTCTTTATTCCAAGAACGAATGAACTTTTGCCGGACCTATCCAATCCCGCAAATAAAATTTTTATCTGTCGAGTTTGGGAAAAGGGCTGCTTTAAATCTTTAATAAAATTTAATAATTGCATACGTAGAGAATCTAAAATATTTTTCATTTCATTTGAGTCCTTAGTATTTTGTATTTGAGTAGCAGATTTGTCAATAATAACTCGTAAATATTTAATATTATCATAGAAAAATGATTTGTTTTCCTCGTCAACTAAAATAGTAATTGTAGCCGCTTTTGCTTGACCTCTTGCTTCAGGATCAAATATAAGAAAAAAATAGGTTAATCCATTTAATTTAATATCTGGGAAAGGTAAAATGCCAAAATAATTAACACCTTCTATTGCATTGCCATCTTGATATGTTGCCTCTCCCATAAGCAAACTTATGGTTTTCATTGCTATTAATAGGCGTGAATTTTCATCCAAATCCTCAGGATAATAATATTTAGGTGTTGGCCCTTCCGCATCAAAAATGGATACAACAATAGCTTTAATAAGTGAAGATTCTTCTATATTCTTCACGTTATTATCGGATTCATTTGAATTCTGACTATTAGCCAACTTATACCCTTTCTTACCTATTATTTCAATTAATAGATTTTTACTAGTTTAATCTATTTAATTTATTTAAATCTTTAATTATTTTTAATTGGTTCCAAAACATAAATTTAATTTAATTTAATTATAGAATCGTTAGAAATCATTAAATCTTTGAAAAATAAGGATATCTTTTCTTTCTCTATTTTAACGCGAAACTTATGATTTGTCCTTAAATTCTTTTTTTTTTAATTTAAGGATTAATTTTTGGACCTCTTGATATTCTGTTTTTAAATGATTAAAGATATCTTCGCTACTAATATTTTGAGATTCCAATTTCTTACCAAAATCGTAAAAAGGAAATCCTAATCTAGTATATTGATATCGATATAATTCATACCCCTTTGATAATAATGAAGCATTTACTAATTCCCGGATTAAAGGTGCAGTTAAAATTTTTAGATTTGCAGAGATTATCTTTCTTATTACATCTAGAGTAATAAGGGTAGCCTCCATTCTTGTTGCGGCTGTTTCAAGTAATAATGAATTGATAATTGCTTCAGGTTTAAATTTAACAATCTCTAATTTACTATTTATAACGTTTGGGATTAAATCTTTAACTAATTCAAACTCATCTTGTAGCTTTTTATCCTTCATGTTTTACTCCTTTTCAATCAATAGAACTTCGATAAAAATTTAATAAATGTTTTAGCTCTTGGTATTATAAATTATTAAAAAGTTAAAAAAATTAATCCTTAAATTATTATTCTAAAAATTAATCTCTGAGATTTAATGGTTAATTCAATTTCTGATAAGTATGAAAAACTTATTAAATTTATTCGACATATATATAATCATATCCGTAAATTAGAGCCTTCTGAATTTCAAGATCTTGGTATTTATATCAATATCGATTATGGTTTTTTTGAGGATTTTTCACAAAATGATATCGAATTAATAAAAATTTTTTTGACATCTACTAATTGTGGGCTTACATTCCGGAAAAGTCATATTGAAGTTAAAAAATCTCTTTTTATTTTAGAAGCTGTAAAATATTTAGATATAGATATTTCAA
The DNA here is from genome assembly GCA_019058135.1 of Promethearchaeota archaeon. Taxonomy (GTDB): domain Archaea; phylum Asgardarchaeota; class Lokiarchaeia; order Sigyniarchaeales; family SOKP01; genus 6H3-1. Next base: position 16,087 of record JAHLWE010000225.1, read on the forward strand.
AATTATCAAAATTACTAAATTGGAAAGAGTTTGAAGACTTAATTTCAAGAATTTTTGATAAATATGAATTTAGAGTTATTAAGAACTTTAGATTTACTGACCATTCAAATTATAGTAGAAAAACTAATCAAAAACGATATGAAATAGATGTGATTGCCATGTTGGGAAGCTTGATTCTTTTAATTGATGCAAAACATTGGAATTGTAGGACAAATAATTTATCAGCAATTAATAAAGCATCAAAGCTCCAATCAAGAAGAATGCATGCCTTAATAAAAAATCCTGATGTAATATCCAAATTAATAACTAAACTTTTAAATCAGAATGAGCTCCAAAAAATAAAAGCATTTATACCCTTTAAACTTATTCCAATGATTGTTACATTAATTGAGAATAAAGTTAAATTAAGTTACATTCAAGTTCCTATTGTATCTATTTTTCATTTAAACAGATTCATCCAAGAATTTGATTTCAATGAAAAATTTTTTATTTATGAAATAATCACTAATATAACAATTCAAAAAAATTTAACAAATAAATTTTAAAATTCAGCAATTAGAGATTATTATTTTTTCTTTTCCGTATATGATTTAAATTTCTTTTTAAATAAGCTAACAGCTAAATGTATGATTCCTGCCTTCACTTTCGGACCACTTAAAATTAAAAGAAGAACATCACTGACTATTGGTGATAAACTAAATTTTCCATGAGTTCCATTAATTGTAACGGATTTTAAATCACCAGTATTTAATGCATTAACTATATCATTACCTAATACTGATAATGTTTTTCCAATTGAGGCAAACAACGAGTCATTTACTCTTCCTGAAAGTGCGGAAGATAATATCACTCCATCAGGGTTAATAATTGCCGAAGCTTCTATATTCTTATCTAATCTTGATATATTTTTTAATATTTCATCCAAATTGTTGGGGCTGATTTCCTTATATTTTATTTCCTGTTGAGTTTTAAGAGATTCTGGTAAAGTTCTCATTGGCTTTTTTTTAGATGAAAGATTTTTTGTAAGGGCTTGCATTGCATTCGTCATTGCCGAAGATATCTCTTCTCTTTTTGGAGATTGAATATTTTGAACTTGGGAAGATTGCTTTTTATTATAAGTTAATGGAATACTTTGAAGTGAAAAGGGTTGTGGAGGTATTTCTTGTAATATTGAAGTAGGTCTTCCTTCTTTTATCGAAGGTCCATCAATCTCTGAAATTTTTGGTATTTCTTTGAGATTAAAATCATGTTTCTCATTATCAGGAATATCTGGAGTCCATATATTATTTTGCTCTACTTGTTTTAGGGGTACTTTAGTATCTCTCTGAATCGTTTTTAAATCATTTTTATTCTTTCGTTTATCCCCAACAATTTCTTTATTTACAGAATTAAAGATCGGAATTTTTACTTTTGGTGGAGAAAACACTTTCGAAATTGATGAACCGCATTTTCGGCAATATTGGGACTGATTTTCGTTGGTGCTTCCACAATTTGGGCATATAATCAATCAAGTTTCACTAATCTTTAGTTTCCTTATCGTTCTTTTATTATGGAACACTTTAATGAAGGAGAAACAAAATTTCTCTAACTGAAATATAATAATTAGAAGTTATATATTTTTTCTTCAATAATCTAATAAAAATGTAGATATATTCGAATTTATAGAAGAAACGAGTTTTTATTGTTTTAAATTGTAAAAATATCTTGGAAAATTTCAATAAATTCATTTGTTAAATTTATATCAAATTCATAAGTATCTTTCGCAATCAACAGATAATACCGTCCCCCAGGATCAGAACGGAACTTAATTTCTTTAAATTGAAAATATTTTCCAAATCTTTGCACAACCATTCCCTCATCCTCTTTTTTTGTAGAACCTTCGATGTCTGCCTCATTAAACCTATCGTGTAATGTTAGGAAATATGGAGAACTTGCACTTAAAATCTGTTTAATTTCATCATTCGAGTAATATCTCCCAACAAGTAATGAATTATCATCTATGATCATAAGTCCTTCTGCTTTAATTTTTTTCCCGAATTCAGAAAGAGTCTTATCAATAAGGTTGGATTTTGGATAAAGATTAAGTAAAATTTCCGAAATAGCTAGCATGATAGAAAATAAATCATAAATAGATGTCTCATAAAAATTAATTTTCTCATATTCTATGGCATTATTAATTTTTTCAGTAAGACCTAATATTAAATTGTTTAAATCTGTCCTTGATTCTTTAATTAATGCTGGATCAACTTTATGGAAAAAAATATAGAGTGGAGGGACAATTTCGAGTTCTTTAAATTGCTTAATAACATCCTTCAAATATCTAATTGCATCATCAAAGCGTGCTGAATCTTGAATGTCAATTACATAAATTGCGATTTCAGTCTTATCAAAATATTTACTCGGATTTCGCAAATAATTAATTCTGTAAGCCTGTTGACCTCCGAGGTCCCAAGTACTAAATTCATATCCTAAAAAAGTGAATACACTCCTCTCTGCGCCTCGAGTAGGTTTGAGTATAGCTATTTTTGAAAATTCTTTCTGTAGAGAAAGAATAATTGAGCTCTTTCCTGCGAAGTCTAAACCTGTAAACAAAATCTTTTTTGCTAATTCTTCACTTTTGAGATATTGCATTTCTTATTATTTTATAATTTTTAACTATATATTTTTAATAAAACAATTTCGCTTATATTTATATTACGATAATATAATAAAAAAAAACAAATTTAAATTATTGACTGGTATTTTTTAAAAAAAATTAGTTTAAAATTTTTTGAATTAATAACTTTTTAAATCCAAGAATGATAATAATTTAATTATTAATTTAATTGATTTTTAGGATTGTTAAAAATGGTCTCTAAATATATTCTTACTGATTCTAAACGTACAGTATTTTTACAAAAAGTAATGCCTACAATATTTATTGGATCTTTAATTTGGTTGATTAGTGAAATCTTTTTTAGAGCAATTTTCACAGAAATAGCGTCATTATTGGATATTGGTGCCATATATGTTGTAATGATTATCCTAAATGCAATTTTATTCGTTATATTTTACGTTGTTTCCCGAAAAGGAAAAAATATTTCTGGACTCATTATTTATTTTATGTTCGCTTTTACTGCTGGAGTCCTTAGTGTTCCTATCTTCATATGGCTTTCGGATTTTTCGATATATATTCATGTTTTTGTGAGTTTAGCAGTATGGGGAACAGCAATTATATTAATAATAGGGCTTATCTTAAAAGATAAATTTCTCACAGCCGGATACTTTTGGCTTCAATTCCTTTTAATAGCAATAGGCATAATATTGGTGTTATTATTTTATATTTTTGTTATGGCAATCACTAATTGGATTGTAATTCTAATTTCTATGATATATTTAATTAGTATATCCTTAATCATTATGTTGTATGGTACAATAATGACAAAAAAAATAAAAGATGATTTTTGGATATTTATTGCATTCAGAATCTTATGCTTTTTATTGATATTTGTTGTTATAATTCTAATTGTTATTCTTATTATTATTGCAGCAATTGCAGGTGTTGATGCTATTGGAGGTTCTGGTGAGTGGTCTTCATCAGGTAAAAAGAAGAAAAAGAAGGAATATCATACCTAGGACTTTACAAATTTATTTTTGGAATATTTCATTCATGAGTTTCAATTAGTTCAATAATCTTTTTTACTGCCTCTTCTGGAGTATTAGCTCCATGAATTTTTTCTTTTCTTCTATGATCTAATTTTTGATTTGCCATTTTAGATGACCATCCCTTCACATTAGTTAATACACAAATTGGTTTATTATATACCCATGCAAAACAGATCTCACTTAAAGTACCAGCATTTCCAGCTACAGCTATAATTCCATCACCTGTTAAAGCAACTATTGTATTTCTTGCATGTCCAAGCGCTGTCGGAATTTTAATATCTACATATGGATTGGCATTATATTTATTTCCTGTCGGTAAAATTCCGATAGTTAAACCATTCTCTTCTTTACATCCCTTACATGCAGCTTCCATTACTCCTCCCATTCCCCCACATGCAAGAATATATCTATTCTTTGCAATTAATTGACCAATTTTTCGAGCCTTTTCAGCGGTTTCAGAATCTATCTCACTACTCCCTATTACGGAGATAATTCCTTTGTAATTAAAATTCATTTTTAATATACATTACAAATTTTTTTAAATTTTAAATTAAAAATAATGCTCATAATTCAATTTGCATAGACAGCTAACTAGGACCAGGGGTTTCCGGATGATATCTAAAGAACTCTGGAATCCTATTCCCACATTCTGGACAAAATGTTAAACCTTCATTTATTATTTTTTTGCATTCTGGGCATTTAATCTTACCTTGAGGTGCATCTAATGCAGCTTCGATTTGTTTTTCTGGTTCATAGGTTAAAATCTCTTCTTTTATCGTTTCTCTTTTTGTAAGAATTAATGTAAATGATATTCCAAATATAATAATCAATATTATTAGTATTGGAGGTCCTAATCCAACATTAATTTGTAAATGGCTAGATAATATTGTATTTTCATCTATAGAATCTATTACTGGAATGTAATTAATAATAAGTGATAGATTATACATTCCGGGGAATAGATAAACCTGAGGGATTATTGGAATCTCAAAAACTTCGTTTTCAGAAGTATTGGAAATTGGAATTATCTGCTGAAAATTTTGAAAATAACTTCCTCCTAAACCGTCTGATAAATCAATTTTTAAGAATCCTGTTATATTACTGGATGTTTCTATTACAATATTGCCACTAAACCAAATTAATTGACTATAACTTTTAATTTCCACACTTATGTTTTCACTCGCTTCAGATTGAGAAATTTTCGGTATTTTCTTAGTTTCAGAATTGATTTCATATGAATTAACATTATTAAAATTGAGAAATAATAAATTTTTTAAATTAAATGAGAAAAGTAGAATAATAATGATCGATAATTCTCTTTTTGATATATTAAATTGCATACGAATTTTCACAAATAATTTTATACCTATAGATCAAATAAAATAGTTTCTTCCTTATTAATAAATATATATAATTTTTTTTTTTTAATTACTATTCCAATTTTATGTGCTTCTAGATTATATCCTTTAAATAAATTAATTACATCTTCTGTATTTATCTCCTTGCATGTAGTTATGAAAGAGGTAGTTAAGTACATTTTAGAATAATCAAAAATTGAATAATTTAAATCTTTCAGAAGCTCTGGAAGAATAATTAAATCTATGTCGATCTTAGCTCCTACTTCTGAATATGTTAGTAATTGATACAATGTACCAAAAATTCCGCCGTTGGATATATCTTTTGAAGAATTTAATAAATGCTTAGTGGCTATTTCATTCATACTTTTTCTTGAATACAATATTTGTTCAGAAGTTTTAAACGTAGCCGTATCCCAATAATATTTGCTGGCTTTCCCAGGTTTTCCATCAAAGTCAACAATTAATATTATATCATCATCAATTTGAGCATTTCCGGCAGAAATATAATCTTCCCTTTTTATTTCTCCAACCATACTTATTGCTAGAGAACAAATCGCTGAGTTTTGATTTGTATGGCCTCTAATGATTGGAACTTTAAATTTTCGGGAACTTTCGCAAACTCCTCTAAATATTTCGTTACCAATTTTTTCTTTATTATAATTAACTACTAAACTTGCTGCTAGAGGAGTTCCTCCGCATGCATAAATATCGTCAACGCTTACCATTATTGCACTAAATCCTGCCCCATATGGAAAATTTTCAATAAATTCGGAACGAAGTCCATCTGTTGTGAATAACAATAATTTCTTATTTTCTTTAATAGAAGCACTATCTTCACCGTAATCGCTGAAAATCCTTTCACTTTTATATGATTTTGCCCTAATAAAATCTACAATAGGATTTAATGATTGTTTTTGGATTATATTAATATTATTTCTTATCTTTTCAGCTAATTTTTCAATCATACCCATAATTTTTAATTTCTAATTATTTACTCATGAAATTATCTTATTTACTCATATCAAATAATATAGTTTACCAATAATAATCCCTATTTTATATGCTTCAAGATTATATTGTTTAAATAATTTAATTATATTTTATGTATTTATTTCCTTACATGTCTCCAAGAGGTGCTTTATAGAAGTATGTATTTTTCTTTATATTTTAGTATATTTTCCTTATAAAGATTTTGATTTAAAAAGAAGAAGAATTATTTAAAATGTTAAAATGGAAATTTGGATATAAAAAAAAACCACTTATTTTAATGAGTATATATTCTTAAATATTTGAGAGTGTTAATATTTACTTAAGAATGGTTGTATTAATAAAAATTACCTTTTCTTAGTAAACATTGAATTTAATGGAGAGAATGAGCGAAAAGTGACGGGCAGAGAATCTTCTGTAAGTATCAAGAAAAAGACAAAAGAAGTCCCTTATGTATTTAAGGTTAATCAATATATCTCCCTTAAATTAGAGGATGGAAGGAAAGGCAAGGAAACAGTAATCTACGTGAATGGAAAGCGTTTCAATCAGTGCAAATTTCTTTTATTAAATATA
>JAHLWE010000226.1 GCA_019058135.1 Promethearchaeota archaeon
GCTGATATTACCAAAGAATCTATAAAATTAACTAAAGCCGATAAAAGGAAGCGTATTACTGCTTTAGATATTCGAAACGCTACTAGATAAAAGCACACTCAATTTTTATTTAAGTTAATATTCTTTTTTTTTTATTTTTTTCTTGAAATATCACAAGATCTTCACATTTATTGGTTATTTACAATAAAAATTTATTTAATAGTTAAAATTATCTGGATAAAAAATAATGAAATAAAAATAAAAATATAAAACACAATATCTATAATATAACAAAAAATTAAAAAAAAAGTAGAATATCTGTGTCAATGCGCTGCCCGAGATGTGGAAATGCTCCGCCAAGGGATTCTTATGTCTGTACTTTCTGTGGTAAGAGATTGCGTATAGAACGCATTGAAAAATTTCTATTTTTTAAGAGATATGAGGCAGAATGGAGCAATCCAGAGAGTTTTTTAGCTAGATTATATCTCTTAATCATCAATCCTGCGAAAGCATTCTGGGATATTAATCATAAACGAGATTCCGCCCCTGGTTTTTTTATTATACTTTTTAATTCATTAATTTATGGACTTTTTGGGTTAGCTTTATTTTCTCATTTTCAAATTATTGATATTAATGGAACTCCTGTTAATCCTTATGATGTAACTATCTTATTTGGTTATTTTTTAACTGTTTATTTAGCATTTTTTGCCTTTGGCTTTGTTTATTACATTCTACTTCTTGTGGTCTTGTCCTACTTTTTTATAAAAGGAGCAAATTACTCTATAGGTTTTACTGAAAGATTAGAAGACCGTTTTGGGAAAAAAAAAGATAGAGATGAAAAAGAAAGGGCAAAATTGGCAGAAGAAGCATCTGTATTTAGTATATATAAATCAGGGACTCTACTGCAAAAACAAGAAGCTAATAAATACAATATGTTATTCTGTGCTTTTACACCTCTTATAATTACAGGATTAATAAAAGTATTAATTATCCTAATTGCATTACCTACTCAACAAATATCCCTCCCCTTTAACTTTTCTTTTTACAGCACTGTGTTTGATACAATTTTTCAGTCTCCAACCTGGATGGCGTTAGATATTATTGATGCTATTGTGCTAATTGTTTGGATCCCAATGAATATGACAATTGCAATAAGAGAACTCGCCAATTCATCTACTTTCCGAGTATATTTATCCTCTGTTTCTATAGGAATAATCACTGCAATCATATTCTTTTTACTAAAACCTACGATTTTAGGGACGTTATAATAAAAATAAAAATAGATTCATATGAAAGACCAAAAATCAATCCTTGAAATTGAATCAGAATTATTTGCTTTAGTCAAAACTATTATAAATATACATAAAAAATATACAAAGGGAGAAATTCAAGAAAATTTCTACTTAAAATCAATAAAGTCCACAATCCAAGAATTAATTCAATTTAATTTCGAATTACAGGATAAAGGATTAAATTTAAACATATTTTTAGAAAAAATGGGGTTTTCTGAAGATTATCATATGGCAATTGATATTATTAACAATGTTGCCAACTTGAAATTTAATCCAAACCAAGTAGATATAAATTACAAGAAAATAGATACTATAGATGAAAATCTAAAACCTAAACTTCAACACGCAGTCCTTGAGTTACCGGGAATCTCTACAGAAATTACTAGTAGTTTTATTACCTTAATGGATGCATTAAAATTAAGAGATATTGCAACTGGTAAACTACTAAAAAAATTATTTCTGGATTTATTAATCTCTTTAGAAAAATTTCCTGGGCTTGAATCAATAAAGGAAAAAATTGATTCATTTTATATAAAAATTACAAATATACCTAATGATATTATACTAATTCCTCAAGAACAAGATGATTTAGCAGAAAAACTCTATTTAATTTTTAAAGAGTTCAAAAATAAATTAAATCTCTGATTTCGGTATTGTTTAATCAATTATATAAATGCTTTAAATTAAATATTTAGAAAAGAATAAAATTAATTAAATTAAGAATATTTAGTTAAAATAATAATTCGGTTAGATATTAAAAAAATTTGTAATGCTTAAATATGGTAAAACCAGCATATCGAAGTCATTCTTTAGCACGACATAAGAGAACAACACCAGGAAATAAGAATGTTATCCATTATTCGCGGAGAAAACCAAAAAAAGCTCATTGTATGCTCTGTAAACGCCCTCTGCAAGGTATTCCGCGAGTTAGACCTTCGCAAATGAAAAAAATTCCTAAGACTGCTCGTAAGGCAACAAGGCCCTATAGTGGAAAATTTTGTGCTTCTTGCCTTCAAAAATTGATTCAGGAATCAATTTGGGCTGAGGGATCTTAATTATTTTATTGGAACAATAATTCATTAAGTGATTTTTTGATAATTACTATCTCTGGACTTCATGGAACAGGGAAATCAACAATAGGTAAAAAAATCGCTGAAACCTTTAATTTACGTTATTATTCTACAGGTGATGCTTTCAGGGAACTTGCAAAAGAACAAAATATGTCTCTTAAAGAATTTACTGAATTTGCTGAAAAAAACCCCGAAATAGATATTATGCTGGATAAAAAGATAAATAATATCGTAATTAAAGGAAATATCATTATTGATAGCCAATTAAGTGCTTACATTCTTAAGGATAAAGCCAATTTTAAAATATTACTTCGTTGTCCTCTTGAAACTCGTATAAAAAGGATGAGTAACCGAGATGAAACTAATTATAAAGAGAAAATAGATGAGACATTACGTAGAGAATGGAGTGAAGCAATAAGATTTAAAAAATTATATAATATCGATTTACAAGATGAAAAAGTAATCAGAGAATTATATAATATCATAATTGATACAGAAAAATTATCAATTGAAGAAATTGTGGATAATGTTGTTGCTAAAATCAAAAAGTCTTAAATTTTAAAATATTATTTAATTCTTCCTAAAATAAAAAAATTATTATTTTAAAAATTATTGATAATATTAAATTTAAAAAGTTGTGAATCCTAAAAATGAGCACAATATACGAAATAGGAAGAGTCTGCGTAAAGACAATGGGAAGAGAAGCTGGAAAAAAATGTGTAATCATCGAAATTATTGATAAAAATTTCGCTCTTGTTGATGGACTTGTAGTTAAAAGAAGAAGAGTTAATTTTAAACACTTAGAGCCATTAAAAGACAAAGTAAAAATTTCTAAAGGAGCAAAACACGAAGATATTGAAAAAGCAATTAAAAGTGCAAAAATAGAAAAAAAAATGAAAGAAATAATAAAAATCCAATTATGACTTCCATTTCAACACACTCGTTTTTTGACTAAAATTTAATTTTCATTTTTTAATATCTAAAATCTAATAATTATTAAAAAGAACATTAAAATTATACAATAAGCAGATGTAGCCTAGACTGGTAAGACGCTGGCTTGGAGCAATTAAATAGTAAAAAATTATTTTACCTATAAAGCCAGTGCGTGAAAGCGCTCGGGGGTTCAAATCCCTCCATCTGCGCTAATTTTTAAATCTTTAAAAAGAAATATCAAATATCAGGAAATTCTTGTGCTTCTGCTCCCATTCCCTTAAACATTCCTTCCATACCACCAGTAGTTTGTGATTGTATTCCTAATAATCGATTGATTATTGTATTAAAACATAAGGAGTTCAAGAAATACCACGCAGTAAAACCAATCCATCCATCGAATTTACCAATATGACGTGCTTCCCCCCAAACTAATGCAGTCCATGCAGGCGGGAGTTCATCGATATTTGTTGCAGCCCAAATATATTCACCAATTAAAAGGACATCGTTTGCATTCATGGGTGTACAAGCAATGGGATTTCTCC
>JAHLWE010000227.1 GCA_019058135.1 Promethearchaeota archaeon
AATGAAATTCCAGTTATTTTGTTTCGAGAACATTTATCTCAAAAAGATCCACCAACAGATAATGAAACATATTTCTATGCTTTTTATCCAATATCTCTGGAAAATGTTGATCTTTCGATCGTTGATGAATACGATTTTGTATACTACGCAAGCATCACTCCATTAAGAGAATTGCATAGAGTTAAATCAATAAAAGAATTAGAACAAAAGATTTACAGGGATGTTAAAAATAATATTGATGATTTAAGAGAAAAGTGGGGTATTGCGTGGATAAAATGGGTTATGACCTTTCTGAACATAAACATGCAAGTCAATTAGGAACGCACTATTAGAAATATCCTCAATGTAATTAATCAACTCCTTTTTGGATAATTTTTCTAACTCTTCATTCAACGGTTCTCAGTTCTTATAAATTATTTATTTGATAGGTTTTATATAAAATAATTTTTAAAAAAATTTGAGAAAATCTTTGTTTTTCGTATATTTTCGTATAAATTATAAATTATAACTTTTATAGATGCAAGAGAATTCCTACAAGATAAAGATATCGATGAGGTAAAGGAGGAAATCGACAAATGAGTATTATGGAATTAATATTTCAAAAAGTGTGAGTGAAAACAAAATCCAGTTATAATAAAGAAGAATTTTAACTATATTTTGATGTTCCAAAAAAATTTATTTAAAGCCTAAATGAGTAAGAAAAAAATTTAATATTACTTAAAAATTTACGAAATAAAATTAAAAATTTAAAAATTCACAAGAAAAAAGTTGAAGAGTGATGAGTAAAGTCTTAATCTTATATGGAACACGATATGGCACTACTAAAGGAATATCGGATGAAATTGAGAAAGTAATTCAAGAAAAAGGAATAACTACTGAAAGTTACAATTTAAAAGAACAAGATCTAAAAGAAATTCCCCCCTTACAAGAGTATGATGGTATAATAATAGGAACGGGAATTAAAATGAAAAAGTGGACAAAAGCAGTTAAGAAATATGTTCAAAAAAGAAAGTCAGAACTAAAGAAAAGGCAAAGTACATTGGGATTCTACGTATGCTGTGGAGTAGCCTCAAAAAAAAGCGATATAAGTAAAGCGATAAATGATTATATAACTCTAAAATTACAGAAATTAGGAATACAACCCGCTTTAATTGATGCATTCGGTGGAGCTTATGATTTAACTGAAGGATCTCCTATAACTGGTATAACACGAAAAATAGTAGTCAGTATTATGAAGAGCGAGGAAGGAATTGAGAATCCTGAAGGTAAGATGCATGACTATCGAGATTGGGAACAGATCAGAAATTTTGCTAATAAATTTGGTGAATTATTTAAAAAATATTAATAATAATAATTATATTAAATTTGAATGACAAAAGAACAAGATATTATCGGATCATTCAAGATTTCTAAATTTCCTAAAGAAAGAATACTCACTCTTGATTTTCTTGCTGTAGGAGATAATAAGCATTATGTAAAGGGATTATTTGAGATTGATGTCCAATATATAATAAATTGAATTAGAGAAAAATTATAATTTTGGAATTTTTTACAATTCTTATGAGTGAAAATATTAGACTTGAGAGGATTAAATCTATGCGTGCTGCGTATTTTCACGCATTTTCAGAGACGCCAGAAGATGATGCATGGAAAAAGACGGAAACTTGGGCAAAAAAGAAGGGGTTATTAAATAAGGGTTCCAAAACTCGAATTTTTGGGCGAAATACATATCCAACAGAGAAACCTGAACCGCATGGATATGGTTATTTTATAACTATTACTCCAGATATTACGATTGAGAAAGGAATTTCTATTCGCATAATACCTGGGGGGCTTTATGCAGTAGCTCGATGTGAGGGCTTTGAAGAAATGGGTGAAATATGGGCGAGTTTATGGAAATGGGTCAATGAAAGCGAACATGAATATATAGGTGAAACAAAAGGAGAATATGGTTTTGAATTAGGTTTTGAAGAGTTTCTTAATTGGTATCCTGTTATGGTAAAGAAAAGCGAAAAGAAGTTTCTATTTGATATTATGCTTCAATTAAGGGAAGAATGAAGCTTAATATTTTATATCTATTTGAGAAAAAAAGATAAAAACAGGAGTTTTGCTGTTTTTTACAACAGAATTGCTATGAATAATTTAAAAAATATACAATATTAGGGAAAAAATTAAACGATATTAACCGCCAAATTATATGAGACCGAAAAAATTAATCAGATTTAAATTCAAACAAGAATGATTTTTCAGAAATAATAGATATCTGCTATATCATTGAATAGTTGAGAGCGTTTTTCATAAAATTTTTAAAAAGATTTGGAAATTAAATAAAATTCATAATATTAAATTTTAGATTCCAGGCATTATGTAAGGACTATTATTTCTGCGGGTGCACCAACATATTGGTGGAATGATTTTAGAGTTAGAATTCCTCAGATCAATAAACTTGTGCATAGGTTGGGTTGTATCATTCCTAACTTATAATGTTATTCTTGTAAAGTTATCACTACTTTTCCTTTAGGATGTCCTTCTTCATAGTATCTATGAGCCTCGGCAATCTGACTTAATGGATAAACTTTATCAACTACTGATTTAACCTTTCCCGCTTCGATGAGATCTCTGAGATAATCAAGTTTTTCAGCATTAATATTACCCATGTATCCTCTTACTTTTGTGTTCAACATATATCTAAACATCGTCGACTCTGGATCAACTGTAATAAAAATCCCATTCTTAGTTAACGAGTTTTTACATTTTGAGTATGAAGTTACTTTTCGACCTACCGCGTCAAATATAATATCATAAGTTTGC
>JAHLWE010000228.1 GCA_019058135.1 Promethearchaeota archaeon
AAAATCTAATAATAAAAAGAGTTTACTGTCTAAATCTTTTAAATATTTAAATCGTCTTTTTAACTTTCTGATATGCCATTTATCTTCGAATCCAAGAATTAAATCGTGTTTTTTTATTAATTCTTCATCAATTCTCTTTGCTACAAAATCATTTACTTCAATTCCCTTCGATTTTAAATATTTTAAAGTCCCTTCCTGAGGTGTTTCATAATAATGAAATAGCCCAGCAGAATCAAAATTAATATCTTTCAATTCCTCATTATATTTACTATCCTTATACCATTTTGCCAAATATTCCGCAGCTACACTTCTACAAGTATTGCCACTACAGATAAACAAAACTCGTTTGATTTTACTCATTTTATTTTAAATTTTTATCCATTTTATTTTAAGTTTCATAGAGTAGGAAAACAATATATCTTTAATTTATCCCATACCTTAATTTACTAAAAATTAATTAATTCAAAAAAAAATTATTATTTACTTTATAAAGTGTAAAATAAAACAATATTAAATAGCGTTTTAATTTGTAAGGAATATGAAAATGGGTAATGAGATAGACTTTGTAGAATATGAAGAAAGTATTGAGTCCTTATTTTCTCCCAAATCTAGTTATACTTTTTTAGTTGGAGCTGGGATTTCTATGGATCCTCCCTCAAACATGCCTTCTGCCAAACAAATTGTAAGAGGTTTATTGGAACTATTTGCACCATCAAAGGAAATAAATAATTTACTTTCTCTTAAAATGTTAAGGTTTGAATTAGTTGTAGAAAAGATAAGGAATGAATTTGATGGAGACTTAAGGTTTTTAGACTATTTGGAGTATGTTACAGAACCAAATCTTATTCATTTATTTTTAGCTAATACAATAACTCGTGGAAATTATGTTGTAACAACAAATTTCGATTATATGATTGAACGAGCACTACTGCTAGTCCTAGATAAGCAATGGCACAAGGAAATTATTCCGATTATAACCAGAGAAGATTTTATTTTTTATCAGGAGCCTGAGAATCTTATAAAATCAGGAAAGTATCCTCTGTATAAAATACATGGTTCGAAGTACAATATAATTACGGGAACTAATACACAAGATTCATTGATTACAACTATAAGTGCATTAGGGAAAGGTCGTGAAGAAGGGGAAACTTTTGCGATTGAACCTTTTAAGAAAGCTACAGTATACAATTTAATGAATGATCGCACTCTTGTAGTTATGGGTTATTCAGGAAGCGATGATTTTGATATAGGCCCAACGCTAAGAGAATTACCCTTTCTTAATAGAATAATTTGGATTGAACGTTATCAAGGAAATCAGATAAAAATATCAAAAATTAAACCAGACGAAATTTCAGAATCTCAATTAGGCTCTTCTCAATTACATAATTTGTTAAGAAATATAAGCTCAACCGGCAATTTTGATGTAATATTGATTAGAGCAAACACACAGAATTTTATTAAAGAAAATTTGTGGGAAATTTTTCTTCCTTATATCCCTATAAACAGAGTTAATTTAGATAAACCAGAAACCAATGTACCAAAATTTTCAGAATGGATCAAATCCCTGTTTCAGGATATTTCTTTAGTTAAGAAATACCGGTTAGCAACCCAATTATTTTATTCTTTAAAAGATATTGAAGCAACAAAACGATGCTCGGAAAAGGGGCTCTTATTTTCAAATGAAACTAATAATCTAGCTTCAAAATCATACTTTCTAAATTTTTTAGGCATGATCAACCAAATAACTGGAAATTATGAGAATGCAGTAAAAAATTATAAGGAAGCTTTACAAATTGATGAAATTCTAAAAGACGATGTTAGTAAATCTACAGATTTAAATAACATTGGCTCGATCCATTTGACTTTAGGTAGATATAATGAAGCCTACGAAAATTATTCAAGAGCATTAGAAATAGCTAATAAATCAGGTGACCTGTCAGGACAGGCAACTTGCATGAATAATATAGGGAGAGTTCTTGAAATCCGGGGTGAATTGGAAATAGCACTAGAAAATTATAAAGAAGCTCTGACAATTTATGAAGATATAGGAAATCTTAATAATAAGGCTGCTATGCTCAATAATATTGGTATGATTTATGCAGCTCGGAAGGAATATGGATTAGCGGTAAAAAATTATGACGAAGCATTGCGAATTTGTGACCTCTTAGGTGATCTTTATGGAAAAGTAATCCTTTTAAACAACACTGGAAGAGTGAATGATGAAAATAAAAATTATACGAATGCTTTAGAAAAATATAATGAAGCATTACACATCAGTGAACAATTAGGTGACCTTTCAAAAAAAGCTGGATGCCTTAATAATATAGGATCTGTTTACCTGACTCAAGGAAAAACTGAAAAGGCTTTAGAAAAATATAAAGAAGCGCTGAATATTGAGGATAGATTGGGAGATCCATTAATGAAGGCAATTTATCTCAATAACATTGCCATGATTTATGAGAATCTTAAAGAGTATATTTTAGCATTGGAATATTATATGGAAGCTTTACACATATTTGAAGATATCGGTGATCTTTCAAAGAGAGCTCTATTGCTCAGTAAAATTGCTGCAATTAATATGATAAAAGAAGAATACTGGAAAGCCCTTGAAAGATACGAGGAGACTGTTTTGATTTATGGTGAATTAAAAGACTTATCTAATAAAGCAGCTTGTTTAAGTAATGTTGGAAAAATATATGAAAAATTTGAAAGTTATAATAAAGCTATAGAGATTTATGAAGAAATTCTTCAAATTGATGAGCAATTAGGAGATTTATTTGGCAAGGCTAATGACTTTTTTAATTTAGGCAATATATATGAACTTTGTGGGGAATATCGTAAAGGTTTAAATAAATTTGAGGAAAGTTTAGAAATTTTTAATCAATTGAAACAAAATCAATACTCTAATGCTGTTCAACAAAAAATTAATGAAATAAAAAGAAAAATAGGAAAATAATTTTATAATTTTTAATTTATAATTCTAATTTTTTAGAGAATTTTATTAATTTAATAAACAATTATTAATTCCTAAATGTAATTTAGAATAATTATTGATTAAACTAAGGAATTATAAGTAAGAGATTTAATTGAAGCTCAAGACTGACATTTTAATTATAGGTGGAGGGATTTCTGGATTAACTCTCGCTATTAAGCTAGCAAAGTTAACAAAGGATCAAAAAATATTAATTATAACTAAAGAGACATTAATCGATTGCAATACTTATAATGCCCAAGGTGGTATTGCATGTGTTTGGGACAAAACTGATTCTTTTAAAAAA
>JAHLWE010000229.1 GCA_019058135.1 Promethearchaeota archaeon
CAAAAAACGCCATTAGGTGTTCGCATCACATTAAAAACAAGCAGACCAGGCCTTGTTATTGGAAAAAGCGGTAAGCGAATAAGAGAGTTGACAGATGATATGCAACAAAGATTTGACTTAAATCTTCCGCAAATCGAGGTGGAGGAAATTCCGAATCCAGAATTGAATGCACAGATAATGGCTGAGAGCCTGGCATTTAGTCTTGATAGAGGGCGTCAATATAGACGTGCATCATATTATATCCTGAGAAAAATCATGGCAGCTGGTGCGAAGGGAGTAGAAATTAAAGTTTCTGGGAAAGTTACATCTCAAAGATCTCGAACTCAAATATTTCGAGCCGGTACCATGTCTAAGTGTGGTCAACCAGCTTTGGAAGCTGTCGATAAGGGACAAACTCAATGTATTCAAAAGTCAGGTGTGTTGGGAATAACAGTTAAAATAATGCCGGCTGAATACAAAACAGGCGACGGCTTTTTTCTAAATCATGAGCTTATTGAGAAGGATAATAAAGAGTTAGAAATAAGAAAATTAAAAGTTGTTAAAGTGGGAGAACTTGAAGTTGAAGAAATAGAAAGGGAGCCAACTGCAGAAGAATTAGAATTAATTGATCAGATAGATGAGGAGGAAACTAAAGAAATCTCACTTACTACACCTGATGAAAAAACTGAAATTGAAACCAAAGAAGAAACTGTTGAAGTTTCTAAGGAAGAAGAAAAAGAGGATAAAGATTAAGAATAAAACATTTTCAAAAGACAAATTAATTTATAGTGAAATAATATGCCTAAACAAATAAAAACCGAAGAAATAAGAAATTGGTCAGATGCAGAGAGAAGGAAAAAATTAATTGATCTCAGACATGAACTATTGACGTTAAGATCAATTCATACAGGTGGGGGAGTAAGAGATAATCCTGCCAAACCCAAACAACTTAGGCGTGCAATCGCACGAATTTTAACGATTATAAATGAAAAGAAAAATGAGATTGAACCCTAAATATTTAATATATCACGATTTAATTGGATTAGAAAATGTATTAGCATTAAGGAATGATGAAGAAAAGCGAGGGAAGGAATGGAAAAATATTGGAACAGTAATTGATGAGACAAAGAATATGCTTATTACATTAAACAATAATAATAAAAAAAAAATGTATATAAAAAAAAATCATAAGTTTCGGTTCATGCTTCCACAGAATGATGGTGAAGAACCAATTATTCTTGAAGTAGAAGGGCGTAAAATCGTAGGACGCCCCGAAAATCGAATAAAAGATATAAAAAAAAGAAGATGGCTTAAAAAATGAGCGCTAGAAATATTGGAATACCGGGTGTGGATGCCCCAAAGGAAATATGTGATGACATTAATTGTCCTTTTCATGGGACTTTAAGAATCAGAGGTAGAATTCTACAAGGAGTCGTAGCAAAAAAAAATATGAAGAATTCTGTTATAATTAGAAGAGATTTTGTACAATTTATTAGAAAATATCAGCGTTATGAACGCAGAAATTCTAGAATTGCTGCTCATTTACCACCATGTTTAAAAAATGAAATTAATGTTGGTGATCTTGTAAAAATTGGAGAGACTCGGCCGATCTCGAAAACTAAGGCATTTTGTGTTGTTCAAAAACTCGAAAGGAAGGTGGAAAGTTAATGGGTACTCGAAGAAAAATCGGAACAAAAATAGCTACAAGACATAAGATTTCAAGGGGTTTGCTTAATGGTTCAAGATTAAAAATAGCTGATAATTCAGGAGCAAAAATTATCGAGATAATTAATGTGGACGGATTACATACTCGACTCAATCGTATTCCAGCAGCTGCAATTGGCAATGTAGTATCGTGCACCGTTAAGAAGGGAAAACCTGAACTAAGAGGACAAATCATGAAGGCGGTTATTGTTCGACAAAGAAAAATTTATAGAAGGGTTGATGGAACAAGGTTATGTTTTGAAGATAATGCAGCAGTATTAATTTCTAGAGAAGGAGACCCAAAAGGCACGGAAATTCGTGGTCCGATCGCACGTGAAGTCGCTGAATTATATCCGCGTTTAGCATCTATAGCATCTTTAATTGTTTGAAAAAAAAAGTGATAAAAATCATGAAAATTAAAAGCAAAAAGCCAAGAAAACAACATAAGGCTCTAGCACATTATAAGCCTCATCAAATGTCTAAATTACTCTCTTGTAGATTAGCTGATTTCTTGCGAGAAGAATATGGAATAAAACGCCTCCCGATAAGGACGGGTGATTCAGTGAGAGTTGTAAAGGGAGATTTTGTGGATATTGAAGGTGAAATTATGGAAATTAAGAAAAATTTGAAACTTATTATTAAAGAATGTAAGCTGGAAAAACCTGATGGCACTTCTTATTATGTACCAATTCACATTTCTAAAGTAGTCATCACTAAGTTAAAGGGAGAGGGGAAAAAAATGGATCCTTTAAGAAGACAAATAATTGAACGGAAGTTAGGGTATGAATTTGTTGAGGAAAAATTAAAAGCACCAATTAAAAAATAAGGAGTGAAAAAAAAATAACTTCACATGGTAGTAAAAAACATACAAAAAGGCTAGCAACGCCGGGACATTTACAAATTAAAAGAAAACATGGAGAATTTTTTGTAAATCCGTCTCCAGGCCCACATCCCAGAAGATTTTGCCTCCCTTTACTTCATATTGTGAGAGATTTATTAAAAATTGTTCCATATTATAGGGATGCAAAAAAATTAATTGGTCAAGGTTATTTTAAAGTTGATGGTCGAATCATAAGGGATTTAGGATTTCCATTAGGGATCATGGATGTTCTATCCATTGAAAAGAAAAAAGAATATTATCGAATTATGCCTGATTCACATCATGAATTAAAATTATTTAAAATTCCAAAAAAAGAATCTGAAATTAAATTATGTAGGATTAATAGCAAAACAACCTTAAAAGGGGGACATGTTCAACTTAATCTTCATGATGGGAGAAATATAAAAATTGAGGTAAAAGATCCTACAAAACCAGTGGAAGATGTATATAAAAGAATGGACATTTTAAAATTATCAATCCCAACTCAAGAAATTTTATCTCATATCAAGTTTAAAGAAAATTCATTAGCAATTATTGTGGCAGGTAAAAATATTGCTAAAGTTGGAATAATAAATAAAATAATCAAACGATTTGGTCCTAATGCGAGTACCGTTGAAATTATCCAAAAAGATGGTACTCCGGTCGAAACACTATATGATTACGTTCTATTGCTGGGAGATAAGGAATCTGAAATAAAATTACCTAAAAATTAAATATAAAAGGATGTGAAAAGTGAAGTGTCTGCGGATTCGAAAAAAGCAAAAGCTGCAAAATTGAAAAAATCGGAACAAAATTTTGAAGCAGATTGGAAAAATCCAATGAGATTCCCCTATTTAGAGAAGATTGTGTTAAATATCGGTGTTGGTACGGGTGGAGAAGAGCTTGAACGAGCTAGTCAGGTTTTGGAAGATCTTACTAAACAAAAGCCAGTGAGAAGGCTTGCAAAAAAATCTGTAAAAGAGTGGGGAATACGACAAGGAGGTCCAATCGGGGTGATGGTAACTGTGAGAGGTGAAGCCGCAATAAGATTATTGAAAAGATTATTAATTGTATATAATAACAGAATTTTACGCAGGAGTTTTGATGACTACGGAAACTTTTCTTTTGGTATTGACGAGCATATTTCAATTCCTGGTGTAGAATATGATAGCACAATAGGAATATGGGGATTGAATATGTCAGGGCGTATAGTGAGGAAAGGAATGCGTGTTAGAACTAGACGTAAAAAACAGACTAAAATTAAAAAAGATCATTATGTTAAGAGAGAGGAAACACAATATTTTCTCAAAAAATTTTTCAAAGCTCGAATTGTTAGAAGATTGGAAATAGAATATTAATAATATAAATTAAAAAGTTAAAAGTGAATCAAATTGCCTAGCAACAAAAAATATGGAAAAGGACAACGGGTTTGTCGTAGGTGTGGCACACATAGAGCAATCATAAGACGTTATGGATTATTTATCTGTCGTCGTTGTTTTCGAGAAATTGCTAAGGATATTGGATTCAAAAGATTTGAATAAGGAAAAAAAAAGGTAATTAATAATGCCAAATACATTAGGAGACGCATGCATTCAAATTAAAAATGCCGAGATGGCAAGGAAGAAAAGTTTAATTATAACTCCAGCTCCACATTTACTTCAAAAAATCCTGAGGATCTTCCAAGCCCACGCATACATAGGTGAATTTGAACGCTATGAAGATGGTCGTCAAAATAAATTTAAAGTTAATCTTCTTGGAAAGATAAATGAGTGTAAAGCAATAATTCCGCGCTTAAATATTAAGGTTTCTCAATATGAAGATTTTGAAAAAAGATTCTTGCCAGCAAAAAATTTTGGACTGATTATAATTTCTACCAATGAGGGGGTTCTAACTCATAATGAAGCAAAATCAAAGAATTTAGGAGGAATTTTATTAGCATATATTTATTGATAATTAAAAGAGAGTGAATAAAAAAGATGGTGAAAATTGCCTTTTTGGAAGAATCATTGGACATTCCTGAAAAAGTGGAGATATCTTTAAAAGATCCAAATATTATTACGATAAAGGGACCTAAAGGGGGACCAATTGTAAAAGATTTTTCTCACATACGAAAAATCAAAATTGACTTAGAAGGAAAATCTAAATTAAAATTTACATCAAATTTCCCTAGAGGAAATACAGTTGCTCTAGCAAAAACTGTAAAAAATTTAATAAAAAATTTAATTTTAGGAGTTCAAGAAGGTTATACTTATAAATCTAAAATATGTTATTCACATTTTCCGATTACTGTCGAAATTCGAGGTAGAAAAATTCACATAAAAAATTTTAATGGAGAGCGAGCCGATAGGGTTCAAAATATTATAGATGGCGTAGATATATCAGTTGAGGGTGATGATGTAATAATCACAGGGATAGATAACCAAGTTGTCGGACAAATGGCAGCTAATATCCAAAGAGCTTGTCGGTTAAGAAAGAAAGATAAACGAGTCTTTCAAGATGGAATTTTTGTATATCAAAAATGGTTAGGAGAGCATATACTCTGGCAAATAAAATAAAAAAAGGTATCTATGAAAATGCATAAAGATAAAAAAAGATTGATGAGTTATAGAACACATTTACAGAAGGTTCGACCGTCTTTTAGGAGAATTGAATCTTGGCGATATGTCAGAGTTAAAGATTCTTGGCGCAAATCACGAGGTATTGATTCAAAAACTCGCAGAAAGTGGAAAGCTGGTGTAAAATCTCCCAATATTGGATATAGGACACCGAAAGCAGTAAGACATCTTCATCCTTCTGGGTTTACCGAAGCTTATATTATAACTCCAAAAGACCTCGAAGGACTAAATCCAAAAATTCATGCATTAAGAATTAGCAGTAGGCTTGGTGCGAAGAAAAGAATAAAACTTCTTGAACTCATTGAAGAAAAAGGATTTAGAATACTTAATCTAGGTGCAGCTCAAAAAGAACTTGAAGCATTAGAGGAAATCGCTGATAGGGGTGTAATCCTTGAAGAAGAAGAAGAGTTAGAGGAGGAAGAAGAAGTAGGGGAAGAAGAAGTAGATGATGAAGAAGAAGATGAGGAACTAGCTGAATTAAAAGAATTAGCTTCAAAAACGAAAAAAAGAGGTAAGAAGAAATAGGAAAAGGTGATTATATTATGAATCTAA
>JAHLWE010000230.1 GCA_019058135.1 Promethearchaeota archaeon
ATAGTAAAGGGAATCACACCGGTGGCAGTAATTATCTCTTTAGGACTTCCAAATGCTATGGTAAGAACCGATGTCAAAGAACTTATGAAGGGAATAATTGAGACTTGTAAAAAATTCAATTTGAAGTATTTGGGAGGAGATGTGAATGAAACTAAAGAGGAGATAATTATAAACCCGACTGTATTTGGATTCGGACAAAATAGCAAAATAATCTACAGAAAAGGAATGAAAGTTGGGGATCTTTTATGCATAAATGGCTGTTTTGGTCTTACTGGAGTTGGATTTAATATTATTTTAAAAAAAATGGGAGATTTTTCTAATCTAAAGTATAAAAAAGCAATCGATTCTGTTCTTAATCCTTCGGTTAGCAAAATAGAAGGTAAAATTCTGGCAGAAAACAAATTAGCAACGTCAAGTATTGACTCTTCTGATGGATTGGCAAAATCTCTAAAAGAACTTTCTAAAGCAAATAATAATCTTGGGTTTGAAATTAACCTTAATGATATCACAACAGAAAAATTTGTTAAAGAATATTCTGAAAAATTTAATGTCCCATTTGAAAAATTAATTTTTAATGGTGGGGAAGAATTTATCCACCTTTTCACAATTAAACCCAGTGATTTTAAGAAAGCCGCAAAATTAATTAAAGAAAAAAATGGTTATCTTATTCCAATAGGAAAAGTAATAGCAGAAAATAAAATTTATATTATAAAAGATGATAAAAGAAATGTCCTAAAAGATTTTGGTTATGAGCACTTTATAACGGTGCATGATAAGTAAAGGAATTAATAAAATTTTTATTTTGTTTAATATTATATTGAAATCAAATCTATAATTTTTAAAGAAAAAAATAATATAAGGGCTTGTGGCGCAGTCAGGTAGCGCAACGGGCTTTTAACCCGCAGGTCGGGGGTTCAACTCCCCTCAAGCCCGTTTAAAATCATTCTTTTAATTTAATAAATGGTTTTTACTAGGTTCATAAATTAATTAAATGTGTATAATTTAAACAATTATAAGGCATGAAATTTCTAGATCAGCTCTTAATTAAATCGGAATCACCAATAAACGAAAATTATAGTTGTAAACCTGAAGATCGGGATATTCAAACCTATATAAATTATGGAATTATTAATCTTGATAAACCAAAAGGACCCACAAGTCATGAAGTGGTAACTTGGGTACGAAAAATCTTAGGAGTACAAAAAACTGGGCATGGTGGGACTTTAGACCCAAAAGTAACCGGGATATTGCCTTGTGCCATAAATAAATCAACAAAAGCAGTTTCTTACTTATTAAATTCAAAAAAAGAATATGTTTGTGTCATTTTTTTTCATTCTCCCGTTTCAGAAAGACAAATTAGAAGTTTATTTTCATTATTCACAGGAAAGTTATATCAAAGACCTCCCTTAAAGTCTTCTGTTGCGAGAAAATTACGGATTAGGGAGATTTATTATAATAATATTTTAGATATTCAAGGGCAATATGTTATATTTAGAGTTGGTTGCCAAGCTGGTACCTATATTAGAAAATTATGTTTTGATCTTGGAGAAGCATTATGTAGCGGGGCCCATATGGTTGAGTTAAGAAGGACCATCTCTAGCGTTTTCGAAGAAAATAAAACATTAATTACTCTACAGAATTTAAAGGATGCAGTCACTATTTTTAGAGAGGAAGGAGATGAATTTTACTTACGAAAAGTTATTCAACCTCTCGAGATAATCACTGAATCTTTTCCAAAAACAATCGTTAGAGATAGTGCTGTTGATGCACTATGTCATGGAGCAAATTTGACATCTCCGGGTATCTTATATGTTGATGCCTCAATTCAAAAAGGTACTGTAGTTGCTATCATGACCCAAAAAAAAGAATTGATTGCTTTTGGAACAGCCTTAAAAAGTGGTATGAAAATGTATAAAGCAAATTCAGGAATTATGGTAAAAATCAATAAAGTCTTTATGAAAAGAAGAACTTACCCACGATGGACGGAATTTAAATGAAAGATATAAATAATTCTCATTATTTTTCTAAATCCCCTCATTCAATCTTAAAAACTTATTCAATTTCAGAAAGTTTACGAGGACATTTGTATATATTTAAAACTTCCTCGGGAATTTTTAGCCATCGAAAAATTGATCTTGGAACGAAAACATTTATAAGATACATGCAAATACCACCTAAAAATGCCTTACTTTTAGATATGGGTTGCGGATATGGACCAATAGGCATTGTATTAGCGAAAGAAAACCCAGATAGTACCATATACATGATCGATATAAACAGTAGGGCAATTTGGTGCGCTAGAGAAAATGTTAAAATTAATTATGTTAAAAATGTCAAAATCTTTAATAATTCTTATTTTGACCTTATAAAATCTGAAAATTTAAAATTTGATGGGATTTATTCAAATCCTCCTTTAAAAAAAGGCAAAAAAGAGTTTTTAAATTTTTGTTATTTAGTCCCTAATTATTTAAAAAAAGGAGGTACTTTTCAATTTGTTATAAGGAGAACATTAGGCGCAAGTAATATATTTGAAATTCTTTCAGATAAACTTTCTAATATGGAAATAGAAATAAAATTTAAAAGAAGTGGTTATTGGATCTTTTTTTTAAAAAAAAGGTTAGGGAATGGAAAATTTTTTTAGATAAGGATTATTTCATAAATTATAAGACTATTTCTCTATTAAATTGAGTGATATTTTTTGACTAAAAAAAAGCTAGACGTCCTAAGGCACAACTTAGTTCCTAAACATATTATTTTAACAAAAGAGCAAACTTTTGATTTATTAAATAAGTATAAAATTAAAGTTATTGACTTACCTCGCATTTTAAACACAGATCCTGTTATATTTTCAATCGGAGCAAAAGAGGGCGATGTGGTCAAAATTTTAAGAAAATCTCACACAACCTTAGATGAAATTAAATATTATAGGTATGTGACAAAAGAAAAAGCTAGTTAAAATAAAAATTAAAAATCTTAAATCAAGATTATTATAAAATAAACCGCGTGAAGTAATATTGAGTTTGGAAGAAAATTATTTGGTAACCAATGAAGATGCTTGGTTAGTTTTAAAAAAATTATTTGAAGAAAAAGGGTTAGTCCGTCAGCATTTAGATTCTTATAATGATTTTATTGAGCATCAAATGCAAGAGATTGTAGAAGAGAGCGCTCAAGTGATACCAGATATCCCTGGATATAAAATTAAATTCAATAAAATAAATGTTAATCTCCCTATGATTAGGGAAGCTGACGGTGCTACAAAAGAAATAACTCCTTTGGAAGCTAGAACTAGAGAATTAAGTTATGCTGGTGATATTTATCTTGATATGATTCCAATTACCATTGATGAGAGAACTCAAAGAGAAGAAGCTCAAGAAACGATTAAAATTTATATAGGTAAGCTTCCTATTATGTTAAAAAGTTGTCGTTGTCCCCTTCGAGATCTAACGGCTCAAGAACTTATAAACAGAGGTGAAGATCCACTTGATCCAGGGGGTTATTTTATTATAAATGGTACTGAAAGAGTATTAGTGACTCAAGAAGATCTTGCTCCAAACAGAATTTTAGCAGAAGAATCAAGTAAAAGTTCAAGCGCAACTCACCAAGCAAAAGTTTTCTCTACTAAAAATGGTTTTAGAGCACCTGTAACAATTGAACGTAAAAAAGATGGAAATTTAAGAGTTTCTTTCCCTTCTGTTCCGGGAAAAATCCCGCTAGCAATTCTTATGCGTGCTTTAGGACTTAAATCGGATCGTGAAATTTTTGAAGCTATTTCTAATAATCCGGAAATACAAAAAGAATTAATTCCAGTAATAGATGTTGCATCAGAAATACAAGTTCATCAAGATCCAGAAAAATCTCTTCAAAATGCACTAGATTATATAGGAAAAAGAGTTGCGGTAGGACAAACAAAAGATTATCGTATTAAACGAGCTTGTCAAGTATTAGATAGATATTTACTGCCACATATTGGTAATGATGAAAGTGATCGAATTAAAAAGGCCTATTACCTCGGACAAATGAGTCAGAAAGTTATGGAACTATCACTAGGATTAAGAGAATCTGATGATAAAGATCATTATGCAAATAAACGCCTTAAACTAGCGGGAGAATTATTTACCTCCTTATTTAGGGTTGCTTTTTTAAACTTAGTTAAAGATATTAAATATCAATTAGAAAGGATTGCGGTTCGAGGAAGAGCACCCAATATTAAAACTGCCGTAAGAGCAGATGTGATTTCTGAAAGAATTAGACATGCGCTCGCTACAGGAAATTGGGTTGGTGGAAAAGCCGGAGTTAGCCAATTACTGAATCGAACTAATCATGTCGCTTCTCTTAGCCATCTCAGAAGAGTTGTTTCACCTTTAAGTCGAAGTCAACCACATTTTGAAGCACGAGATTTACATCCTACACAATGGGGAAAAATCTGTCCCTGCGAAACTCCAGAAGGTCCTAATTGTGGCTTAGTCAAAAATTTAGCTCTGGCATCAATAATTTCCGTAGGCTCAGATGAGGAGATTATAGAACATATTTTAATTGATTTAGGCGTTATCCCGATTAATGAGGTAAAAAACATAAAAGGAAATAAAACTAAAATATTTTTAAATGGAAGATTAATTGGAATTCATCAAAAACATAATCCATTAACAAGACAAATACGAGAAAAGAGACGAAGGGTAGAAATTGACCAAAACGTTAATATTGCTTATTATTCAGATTCAAATGAAATCCAAATAAATTGTGATGGCGGTAGAGCTACCCGACCATTATTTGTAGTAAAAAATGGTAAAGTATTGATAATTGAAGAAGACATAGAAAAATTGAAGAATGGTAAATATCAATGGTCAGATTTTATTGAGAAAGGTATAATTGAGTATTTAGATGCTGAAGAAGAGGAAAATGCATTTATTGCAATGTTCCAAGATGATCTAACTTTAGAACACACCCATTTAGAAATTTCCCCTGCTGCAATCTTAGGTATATGTGCTTCAATTATTCCATTTCCAGAACATAATCAATCACCAAGAAACACTTATGAAGCAGGAATGGTAAAACAAGCATTAGGCTTATTCTCAGCTAATCTTCACTTAAGGCTTGACACTAGAGGCCATACTCTACATTACCCCCAGATGCCATTAGTTAAAACTCATCCTATGGATATTATAGGTTTTGATAAACGTCCTGCTGGTCAAAACTTTCTAATTGCAATGATGTCATATGAAGGATTCAATATTGAAGACGCTTTAATAATCAATAAAGCCTCTATTGAGAGAGGGCTCGCACGCAGTCATTTCTTTCGCACTTACGCGTCAGAAGAGAGAAAATACCCAGGAGGAGAAGTGGACAAATTTGAAATACCTGAGAGGGGAGTTAGGGGCTTTAAATCCACAGAATCATATAGATTTCTTTCAGAATTAGATGGAATTATCGAACCAGAGACTCAAGTTGATGGAGGTGATGTATTAGTTGGGAGGACCTCTCCACCAAGATTCATAAAGTCTTATGGAGAGTTTGATTTGTCTCAACCTAATCGCAGAGAAACGTCAATCAATATGCGGCACAGTGAGAAGGGAATTGTGGATACCATCGTTATTTCTGAAACAGTTGACGGAAATAAACTCGTAAAAATTAAGGTTAGGGATCTACGGATTCCCGAATTGGGGGATAAATTCTCATCAAGGCACGGTCAGAAAGGTGTTATAGGGTTAGTTGCAGCTCAAGAAGATTTACCATTTTCAGCAGATGGTATAATTCCTGACATGATAATTAACCCTCATGCAATGCCAAGTAGAATGACATTAGGGCAACTTTTTGAAGGTATTAGTGGGAAAATCGCATGTAATACTGGTGAAATCGGTGATGCGACAGCATTTGAGTGGAAAAATATTACCGAGTTGCAAGAGTTATTATTAAAAGCTGGATTTGAGTTTAATGGACGGGAGACATTATATAACGGTATCACAGGTAAAAAATATGATGTAGGAATTTATTGCGCACCTATTTATTATCAAAAATTGTATCATCTTGTTGCTGATAAAATTCACGCAAGAGCTCGAGGACCCGTGCAAATTTTGACCAGACAGCCAACAGAAGGTCGTGCAAGAGAAGGAGGGCTAAGATTTGGCGAAATGGAGAGGGATTGTCTTATTGGACATGGAAGTGCTCTACTTCTTAAAGAGAGATTATTAGATGAATCAGATAAAACAGTTGTATTAATATGTGAACGCTGTGGATTGCTTGGTATATATGACCGGAATCGTGACATAACTTATTGTCCTATTTGCGGGCAAGGTACTAAAATTTCAAAAGTAGTATGTAGTTATGCTTTTAAATTATTAATGCAGGAAATGATGAGTCTTGGATTAGCTCCGCGATTAAAGTTAAGGGATAAAGTCTAATAATTTAATCTTTACTTTATTTTTCTTAATATCTAATCCAAAAAAATGAAAATAGATGACTGTTTTTTTTTTAATTTTAAGTATTAAGGTTATTTTTTTAATAATATAAAATGAGAATGAGTTGTGATATAAATGAATAAAAAAAAAATATTTAGGCAACGTGATTCTTTTCAAGAAACAAGAGTAAATGAAAATTACAAGAATCTTTTTTTTACAATAATTTTGGTGCAACCGGAACATTCTGGTAATATTGGAAGCGTTGCAAGGGTTATGCGTAATTTTGAATTTTTTAATTTAGTTGTTTTTAATCCCATTGAGCGTAAAGAACATATCTTTAGTTATGAAACACGGGGCTTTGCCATGCATGGTAAGGAAATTCTTTTAAATTCTGAAATTGTTGAAATTGAGCCATCAAAATCTCATACATCTGAATTAAAAAATTATTTAAAAAAATTTGATTTAATTATTGCGACAACTGCAAGTGGTATGCGCTATACAAATCTTAGAAGATTAACAATATTCCCTGAAGACTTCTCACTTCCTCTATCAAAGACCCCTCTCAATATTGCAATTTTATTTGGAAAAGAATCAAGGGGTCTGACAAATGAAGAGATCAGTTTAGCTGATATTCTTTTAAGAATTCCAGCCAGTAATACTTATTCTACTTTAAATATTTCTCATGCTGTAGGTATTATCTTATATGAATTATATAAAAAAATTAATATTATTAATATTGGAAGAGGAAATAAACCAGTATTATTAGCTAATAAGCAAGATCGCCTTATTATTTATAAAATCATAAGAAATCTAATAAAGCAAGTTAGAATCAGAACTCATAAAAAAGAAAAGGTCTATTATGCATTTAAAAACGTATTTGAAAGAGCAGTCATGTCAAAAAAGGAATTAAGTTTCATTCTAGGGCTTTTTTCCAAATTAAACTCTATTATGAATCACCCAAATATAGAAAAAAAAAAGGAAATTTTAAAGTAATATATTACAATCCAACACCAGTATAGTTATATAATTCTGGGAGTACGCAATATATTAAAAACAAGAAGAAGAATGTTATTAAAGAGATCCATAATGAATGTTCCCAGGAATCAGTGATCAAGAATTTCACTAATAAAAATAAAAAGAGAAAAGCTATAACAGGTGCTAATTGTACTAGAAAATTTTGTCCTGATGGATATATTAAGGTTCTGAGCCCTGCCAATAAATCTCCAATCACGCTTAAGACCGTAGTAATCGCCCCAACGACAAGTGGAATAATCAAAACCATAATAAATGCGATTAATAAAATCATCCACTTTTTATCTGACGCACGCAACTTAGAATCAACTAATCTTACAGCGATATACAAAATCAAAGCGACAATAATTGTTGCCAACACAAGCCAAATAATATACCATATAGTTGCTTCACTTATTAGAAACAGCATTTAAGTTCACTATTTATTATTGAATATTTATATATACATACTATCCATGGAATCTTTAAATTTTATACTATTTTTAATAAATCAAAATAAATTTTGACTAATTATTTCTGTATAAAAATAACTTCTTCTTTATATACCAAAATTAGCTAGGAATAAGTGAATCCCAAAACCCAAACTAATTGAAGAAACAACTATGGTAAAAACATAAAATTTAATAGAGACTTCTGTACTATATTTAACATATAAAACCAGAGCACCCACAAAACCAAAACCAATTATAATTAAAATCCAAGCCCATACGTAAATTTGAATTATCATTATATCATCATTGATTAAAAAAGATATGAAATAAATATTATATCTATTTTAAATTTATCAATATATTAATTTTTTTTTATTCTTAAAAAGTTCTAAAAGATAAAAATCAAATATTTTAAATTTTAATTTATATTATTTCATAAGGATAATTTGAGGATTAATTTATTTGCATTTTCTTACTTATTTACTTCAAAATTCAATGCTGAAAAATCCAGCAGAAGATTATCAAGAAATCCACAAACATCTCACAAGATATTCTAAAGGAGAGTTTACCGGACCAGTAATAAAAGTTAGATTCACAGCTAACAAAATAACATTATCTGGGAGTTTTGAATATGAGGATTTTATCCAAGAATATGTAGTTTCTGTAATGTCCGATAATGAAATTGAAGTGAAATTAGATATCATTGCTGGGTTAGATTTAAAAATAGTTTTTCCAAAGTTAGGTTTAGATTGGCAATTGAAAAAATCAACAGGAAAAATTAAAAATTTTAAGGGTACATTTCAAG
The DNA here is from genome assembly GCA_019058135.1 of Promethearchaeota archaeon. Classification (GTDB taxonomy): domain Archaea; phylum Asgardarchaeota; class Lokiarchaeia; order Sigyniarchaeales; family SOKP01; genus 6H3-1. The sequence continues at coordinate 8,661 of JAHLWE010000230.1, forward strand.
AAAAATTCTCTAAATCAAGATTCCTTGAGGTAATAAAAGAACTAAATAAATATAGTTATTATTTTATCAATTTTAATGATCAACAAGGTTTTTCTGTAAAATCCAAAACAAAACCACCACAACCGTCTAAAAAAAAACTAACCCATGAAGAATTTGAAAAATTAACCAAATTTTGTGTTGGTACAGTAAAAAAAACAAAAAAAAATCAAAAGATTTTATATGAAAAATTAATTCCAGATTTTGAAGATAAAATTCCTGATACAATTAAAATATTTAAATTAGTTAATATGTATAAAATCAATAATATAATCATTCCTAAAGGCTTAATAAACACCAGCTTGATAAGACTTAAAGCTATAAGAGAAGGAAAATTAGTGAGAACTATTGAAATTAACGATGATATGGAATATGCAAATTCAATAACTTTATCAGTATAAATAATTTTTTAAAAAGCTCTCGATCAATATTGAAATTTATTATTGATTGTTTATTTTAAAAAAATTTTAATTTTAGCAAATATTTTCAAATATATTATTTATTTCCTAGAAGTTAGTGATTTCTTATATCTGAACTTGATTCCTTATTAAAATCATTTCTATTTGTGATCGGAGGCAATATTTGCATTGAAGTTGCAAAAGAGTTATTGAATTCAAAAAATAAAGAAATAACCGATGATGTAATAACGGAAAACATAAAGAGAAGAATTCAAGATTTAAATATTGATTTTGAGCCAAATGATGAAGAAAAATTAAAATTAAATACAGTTCGAAAAACATTATATAAATTATATTCAGCAAAATTAGCTCAATTTAGAAGAGTGAGGGATAAGAATACTGGCTGGTTTATCTATTATTGGTGGCATGATTTTGATAAGTTAAATGAGATTTTACTCGAAAAAGAGCAAAAAATAATAAGTAAATTAAGGGATCGATTAAAATATGAGTTAAATAATTATTTTTTTATTTGTGAGAATTGTAGAAAACCTGAAACTAGATTTATTTTCGACGATGCTGTAGATTTAAATTTCAAATGCCCTGTTGATGGTTGCGGAGGTAATTTAGTTGCAGATGAAAACAAAAAATTAATTGATTTCTTAAAGGAAAAAATAGTTTCGCTTCAAGGTACGATTAAAAATTTTTAACTCATCTCAATTATCAGATTTCTTTTTCTTCCTTATAATAATCATATCTCCCAATGTCGTAGGAGCCTTTTTTTGTTGAATATATCTTCTATAGTCACTCTCATCATCTTTTTTTTTTTCAATGAGCTTTACATTGTACGTTTTTTCAATCTTCTTGGCCAATGATATTGTTGGGATTCTTTTTCCGTTTTCAAGGCTTCGGATTAAAGATTCTTTCTCATGTAATTTTAAAGCGAACTTTTCTTGAGTTAATTTATTTTTTTCTCTTGCTTTTTTAATTTTAACCGCGAAATCACTGACAATTTGTAGATCTGATTCATCATCTTTTTTTACTATTGGTTTTGCTATATGAGGAGTAGATACTGATTTACGCTTTATTGGTTTTTTAAAAAAGATTTTTGATTGAGTTTTTGAAGAGGAAGTTATTGAAGTTTTTTGTCCTAACTTTGAACATGATTGACATACTGTTACTCTAACGCCCTCAACAATAATATGACTAGGTTTCCAAATTTTTCCGCCACATATTGGGCAGTCATCGATATAATTTGAATTTTTGTTAAACATCTCAATTTTTTTATATATTAGACAGTGTTGAATGATTTTAAAGCTTAATTTCTTTTGAGTACAACTATGTATTTTTTAAAATTTAAGTTTAATTCTTATTTTTGGGAAATTCAATTTAATTTTTTGTTTCCAGCAGAAATCTACCCTATGATTTAAAAGATAAAAGTGGTAATATTAATTTATGAGCAAATAAAATAATATTACCATTCCCAATTGTGGGATCTGGTTTAATACCACCTTTCTCAAGAGATAATAA
>JAHLWE010000231.1 GCA_019058135.1 Promethearchaeota archaeon
TATATCTTAAGATTCCATATAACCATACTGGTGTTAAATTGGTAGTTGTTATGAGTATTACCAGAAAATCTACAGCAGGTCCTAATAAAGTGAAGCCCACACTAAATATTGCTACACCGTAACAGCTAAAAGTTTTGCTTTTAATTTTCTTGATTTATAAAAACTGTAAATTCCAAACATGGCGGCAAATATGACAACACTCAAAGCTGTTCATCCATCTAGCCATCCAATAGGTTGAAGTTGAAACATTTTAATATTTCCTCTTTTTTTTTAATTCATTAAAAAAGTTATGTAATTGATTTATTTATTCCATTTCTATTTATTCTTATTTCTTTTAATTATTGACATCTTTTTCAGTGTATAATGGAATATATCTTAGTATTAGTGCAATTCGTTAAAAAGAAGGAAAAAATATAACTCTACCTTTTATTTCGTTTTTATTAAGTTCTTTGAAATAGAAATAGAATCTACCAAAATTTGTTTTATATATTGTCTTAAAATTTTTATGAATATGAGTTGTAAATATCTTTTCAATTATTTTCTCATCCCAATACATAATATTAATGTTTTCATTTAAAAATTAAATAATAGAATAATACCTAAATATTAGGTAGATTTGAATTTAAATTCCAAAAAAATAAATTTGAAAATTTCTATATCTATATCATTAACAAAAATAATTTATATGACGAATTTAGTGTAAATCAATTATTATATCACTATTATATATGTTATTTATTTAAAAATTGAAAAATTTAGATAAAAATTTAATTACAAAAAGTAGGAGTGTGATTATATAATTACAGATAATGGTCATTATACTTCTAATTTCACTACGAAATACCATATCATAGCAAATTATAAAGTAAATGGAGTGGTTGAAAAGAGCGATATTGTCGGTGCCATTTTTGGGCAAAGATAAATAGCCACTTCGGTCATATCGCCTAAACCGAAGGTCTTTTATCAGATTTAGACTTAAGGGATTTACAAAAAAGTGGGAGAATAGGAAGAATTGAGGTCGAATTAACGACCGAAGAGGGAATATCTAAAGGAAAAATAATTATTCCTTCAAGTCTAACAAGAAAAGAGACCGTTTTATTGGCAGCGACAATAGAAACCGTGAGTCGAGTAGGTCCTTGTTCCGCACAAATTGACCTTAAAGATATCAAAGATATTCGCGAAGACAAAAGAAAACAAATTATCAAACGAGCAACGGAATTATTAAAAAAATGGGATGAGAATAGTCCCGAACCTAGGGAAATTGAAGAACAAATTTCTCAAGATATAAGACTTAGTGAAATTAAAAAATGGGGGCCTGAAAATTTACCTGCAGGTCCTAATGTTGATATTAGCTCAGATCTCATAATAGTTGAAGGAAGAGCAGACGTCTTAAATTTAATGCGTATAGACATCAAAAATGCTATTGCAGTGGAAGGCACTCAAATTCCTAAGTCAATAATTGAATTAACTCATAATAAAAGCCCAATTACTGCTTTTTTAGATGGAGACCGGGGAGGCACAATAATCTTAAATGAATTATTACAAGTAGCACACCTTGATTATGTTGCAAGAGCTCCTGATGGGCTTGAAGTTGAAGAATTAACAAGAAAACAGATGGTTAAGGCGCTTCAAAATAAGAGACCAGTTTCAGAGATAGTTAATAATAAAATTTTATCAGTAGATATATCGCGTAAAGGGAAAACAGTAATTGAAAAAAAAATAAAAGATTCGAAGAATAAATATAAAAATATTTTAAAAATATTGAAGCTCAATAAAGGGTCAAAAATTGCTGAGTATATTTCTAACTCTAAAATAACAAAAAAAGCAATTGGAATTGACTCAGAGGAAAATATTCTTTTTGAATTAGATACTTCGGAAGTATTTGATAATTTGAGTGAATTTTCCACTATTAAATACTTAATATTGGATGGTATTTTATCTAAAAGATTAATTTCCTTGGCAATAAAAATGAAAATAGATGCAATCATTTGCGTTGGAACGGAAGAAAATTTAAAAATTCCAAGACAAATAAAAGTTATAAAAGTTTAATAATTCACTTTAACATCAATGGGTAATCCTCTTATAAGAGAATTTGAAATTATGCAATATTCTCTAAAAATTTCAAGGCATTTATCAAATTTTTTCTTGTTTTTTCCTTCAAAATCGATAATATTTAATTCTACACTTACATTAACTAATTCTAAATGATTATAAGGTTTTCTATGAGTCATTTTACCATCTACAACAATATTTAGTTCTTTTATTTCAAAATTATTTTTTTCTAAACAAAAAATAAAACTAGAGCCAAGGCATCCACCTATTCCAACTAAAATATATTCAACGGGACTTGGTCCTCGATCTTTTCCCTTAAAAGAGCGAGGCTCATCTATTAATATATTTTTAAAGTGTCTAACCTCCGCTCTAAATCCAAAATCATTAATCCAATTAACTTTAATTTTCATAAAAATCGTAACTTTTTTTAAAATTCCATTTAATTATATATTTTACAAAAATTCTATATAATCTTTCATAAAGATAAAAAATATAGTAATTAAAAGAAAAAGAAGATTTAAAAATTCAACATTCCGCCTAAAAGTGAGAATAATAACTGAATAACGTAAGATATAGCTCCGAGTATAACCATTCCGATTAAGCATATTTTCGTTACAAGCCAATAATCTTTTCTGGATGGCTTAGTAGCAACTTTAATTATTCTTTTTGTACTTTGAAGGAACTTTTTTACACGAGCTTTAATCGAAGTCTCAGAAATTCTTGTTGTTTCATATCTACTCATAATTTATCATTAAGGTTTATCGTAATTTAAATTTATTTTTTATAAAAGTAATTATAACCTATAATTTAAATTAATTTCTGAAATGTTTTATTATTTTTTTAGGCCGATTCTAAACTAAATATTTTATCAAGGAAAATATTTACATCAAATAATTCCAAATCATTATAACCTTGACCGATACCAACTGCGAGAATAGGCTTCTTAGTTTCAAAAACAATTGATAATGCTGCACCTCCTTTTGCATCTGCATCTAATTTGGTTAAAATTGAGGCATCAATTCCAACTTCTTCATTAAACTTTTTGGCTTGTTGTAAGGCATCATTTCCAGCAAGACTATCTCCTATAAATAGAACCAAATGAGGCTCAACAACTCTCACAATTTTCTTCATTTCAATCATAAGATTTTTATTACTTACTTGTCTGCCACTAGTATCTATCATAACAACATTTATACTTTTTGCAGTCGCATGTTCTACAGTATCATATGCTACTGAAGCAGGATCTGATTTGTAATTATGTTTAATTACCTTAATTCCAACGTTATTCATATGTTCTAATAATTGTTCAATTGCTCCAGCTCGAAATGTATCACTAGCAGCTACAACGCATCTCAAGTCGCGTTTCTTTAAATATGTTCCAAGCTTAGCAATTGTGGTAGTTTTGCCTGTTCCATTAACACCAAGAAAACATATGATATATGGCTTGCCTTGATTATTTACTTTTTCAATATCCTTTAGTAAATCAATAGGTTTCACATCAAGAATTTTAAAAATAGCATCTTTAAGTGCAAAATTCACTAAATTTTTAGTAGATTTAAATCGGCCAACAATTTCATTTTCAAGAGTTTCATTCACTAACGCACAAACCCTCTCTGCAACATCTAAGGCAACATCATTTTGCAATAAAATAAGTTTTAAGGTGTTAAGCGGTTTTTCTGTCTTTTCAAGTGATAAAGTTTTTTTTGAAATTTTCTCAACATACGAGGACAAGCTTTTTTTTAGGTTTTCCAGCATGATTTAAATTGGTTTCTTCCTCTAAAAAATATAATTTTTATTTATTTTTGAAGACCATCTCGAAATTGGCTCAGTTGTTGTTGTACTCTCGGTGCTAATGATTTTATATGGGCATCTAACTGCATATATTGATTTTCTAATAACTCTCTTTGTTCGTTGCGACGTTTTATTAACTCATCAATGTACTCAGTACTTTCTTCATAGTTTTTTTCAATAATAACATCCGAGCCTACATACATAAGAATTTTATTAGGTTCTAAAATATTAGCTTTAATATAAGCCATTCCTCCAATTGGAACA
>JAHLWE010000232.1 GCA_019058135.1 Promethearchaeota archaeon
AAGCCAAGGTGGCGTAGCCCGGAAATGCTTGAGACTCCCAGTGTTGGGTATGAACGCACCAGACTGAAGATCTGGGTATCGCGAGTTCAAATCTCGTCCTTGGCATTTAATCTGATTTATTCTTGTCCAAGTTTAAAATAAATACTTAGTATAAATTAAAATAAGTTATAAAAATTAAATAATTAGAGAGCTACACCAAACTCCTTGAAGAGTTGTTGTATCTCTCGATCTGTAATGAAGCCTTTATGGTCAACGACTTCTTGGATTTTCTTTTGAACACCTTCATAGGTATGTCCGACCGACAGATCAGACATCAGAGTTTTAATTTTATGTCTGAGTTCATTAACTTCATTTGATTTTTCATCTATTATTTCCTTTAATTTTTGTACTTCTCGATATCTTGATGATGCCTTTTCTTGCAATTCAGATGTATCTTCAGATTCTTTTTTTAATTGCTCTTCCATTTTAGAGATTTTTGCATTAGCATCATTTAAATCTGATTTAGCTGATTGTATCTCAGATTTAAGTTCGGTTATTTTCTTATCTGAATCATCCTTTTCTTCTTTAAGAGCATTCAAACTATTTTCAGTAGATGATAATTTTTCTTTGGTTTCATTTAAATCATTATTAGTTATTTCTAAATCCATCTTAGCTGCAGAGAGTTGTTTTTCCAGGTCATACGTTTTCTCTCGTAAATTTAATAACACATGACCTTCAATTTTATATTTTTTAGATGGACCCAATTCAATTTTAGGCCATTCAATACTCATTTGGAATATCCCATCTTAATATTATTATCAATTTTTTTATAAACGTTATTAAATATATTAAACGAATTTCTATAAAAGATTAATTAATGAAAAAAATCAAAATAAGATTTTTAAAATTAAATTATTAAAGCGATACGTTAAACTCACGAATTAATTTTTCAATTTCCTTGTCTGTAATGAAACCTTTCGAATCAACCACTTCCTGTATTCTGGTCTGAACTTTCTGAAGCGTTTCTCCTACTGATAATTCGGACATTAATGTTTTAATTTTATGGTTAAGTTCATTTACCTCATTTGATTTCTCTTCTAATTCAGATTTTACTGCATCTAAATCTCTCTCTTTAGATAATACTTTTTGCCCCAAATCAGATGATTTACCAAAAGTCGATTGTAATTGTTCTTCTAATTCTAAAATTTTTAATTTTGAAGCTTCAAGTTGCTTTTCCAAATCAAAATTTTTATTTCTTGTGTCATGTAATACTGATTTTGTTGATTCTAAGGTAGATTCAAGTTCAGTTGATTTATTAGTTAAAGCTTGCTTCTCTCCTTTAATTACATTTAAATTTTGTTCAAGAGAATCGATCTTTTCAGACGCTTCATTCAATTGCTGTTCTGTGGAAAATAATTTTTCTTGAGTTTCACTTAGACTCTTCTCAGTAGAATTCAACTTTTCGTTTGTTTCATTTAAAATACTTTCAGTACTAACCAATTTTTCATTAACTTCATTTAAACTCTTTTCAGTTGTTGAAAATTTTGTTTCAGTCTCTAATAATTTCGATTTTGTTTCATTTAATTCATCACTTATTTTTTCTAAACTTGCTTTAGAAGAAGTTAGCTGATTTTCTAAATTAGTTTTTTTTTTTCGGAGATCCAAAAGCAAACTCCCATCAACTTTTCTTTTCTTACTTGGATTTGCTTCAATATCTGACCAATCGATGCTAATTATTTAACACCTCTAAAATATTGAATTCTAAATTTATTTGTATATTTATCTTTCTATTTTACATTATTATAAATTTAATTGTTAAATAAATCATTTTTTTTTATCTCTTTTAAGTATTAGCAATTATGTTTTATCTTAATTTCTCAATTAAATAGTAATAATTAAAAATTGAATAATACCCTGAAAAAAGAGAGATTTAATTATAAGAGCTGAATGAATTAACCAACTCTTAGAATTCTTTGAAGAGGTCTTCAATATCCTTATCCGTAATAAAACCTTTCAATTCTGCAAGTTTTTGAATTTTTGCACATAGGCTTGGAAATTTATCTTCATCTGAAAGTTCAGTTTCAAGAGATTGAAGTTTATCGTTGAGTTCATTTATATTATTAATTTTTTCTTCTAATTCGCCTTTTAAATTTTCAATTTCCTTTTCCTTTGCCGAAATAATTCGCTCGGCATCAGTAACTAAATTGATTTTTCCTTCAAATTCCTTAAATCTTGTATTAGATTCAGATAATTGTTCTTTTAAATCTGAAATTTTAGTATTACTTTCTTTTAAAGTCAATTCAAGCTCAGAAATTTTGTGAATTCCAATATCTTTATCATCCTTAATTGAATTTAATTCTTGTTCAAGAGAATTTATTTTCTCATTTGCTTCACTTAAACTTTGCTCAGTGGAAGCTAACCATTCATTAGTGGAAGCTAAATTTTTTTCTGTTGATTCATATTTCTCACTTATTTCCTTTAATTTCTTTTCTGTTGTTTCTAATTTCCTATTGGCTTCATTTAAACTCTCTTCTGTCGAAAATAATTTATCACTAGCCTCACTTAGATTCCTTTTACCTTCCGATAAGTTTTTCTCAGTTAATGATAATTTATCCTTGGTTTCAGATAATTCACTTCTCATTTTATTTAATTCTGCATTATTTGAAGTCAACACTTTCTCTAAAGCATTTACCTTCTCTCGAAAATCTAATAAAATTCGACCCTCAACCTTGAGCTTTTTACTTGGATTGGTTTCAATTGAAACCCAATTAATACTCATTAAATCACATCAAATTATTTTTAATTATATTGATCTATTTTTTTTTTAATCGTTATAAATTTATTTATTTCATTATTCTATATATTTCCAATCCCCTAAGTTTTACTGGGATCAAACTTTATATTCATGTTTTTTTCAAATAACTCGCATTTTATAGTTATTGTCGGTAGGTTTTTTATATCTATAACGATATCATGTTTTCCTTTACTTTCTTCAAGCTTTTTCATGTCTGCTTCCTTTAATTTCAATAATATTGTTAATTTATCTCCTACAGCAACAGTTTGTCCAGCAAGTGCACCATCCAAAATGGAATTGAGTGTATAATTGTTTCCCCTGAAATAAAAACTTACATTTTCTCTTAAATATTTCATATCATAGATTTCTAAAGGTTCCGAATCGATCATAATTTGTATCATACCAGATAAGTCAGTCGTTTCTAAGTTAAAACCACCTAAGTCAATCGTTTCAGGGACTGTAAATGGTAAAATCCAATTTATAGCTTGAATTTGAATAGAATCAGATAATCCATCATCATTTGCATCTACTAAGTTAATGCATTCTTTCGGGGGAAAGATTTTTTCAATCAAATAGGGAGGAAAATCAATACCTTCCATTATAATACTACAACCTTTTTAATATTATAAAAAATTTTATAATATCTTTAAAGCTTCTTGTTATTTATTAATTTCAGACCTTGAAACCTTTGAAATAATTTGTATTTTTTCAGAAAAGAAGAAAATAAAAAAGTCAATTGTACTAATTTTAAGAAGATGAAACTATGCAATCATTAATTGTAGTGAAAATATCAGAGACATTTATCTGATCATCACATAATATAATAATTAAGTGCTCCAAAATTTTCATACTCAAAATATAAAAGTTCTGACTATGAATGATAGAAAAATCCGGTTTTTCAATCCCAATTTCAGAAGTTATATCCTCTGACGATTCATACGTCATAGACATATTAATAGCGATTTTTGCCGGATTAAATTCATCCTCATTAATATATGATCTTTCCACCACTCCATTTTCAGTAGTGATAAGAAGAAAATAAATCGCTGAAAATTTTTGAGTGATATTTTGCATAATTAGATCAAGATCAACACTCATAATGAACTCTATTCTTCTATTCTCTTTTTACCTATATATATTTAATTTATCCAATAATAATATTAATAACTAATGTATAAAAATCCAATAAAAAATCCTTCTGTTAATATTTCGACTTTAATTTTGATTGCCATATCTCATTAATTTAAATTTAATTGTATTTATTTATCTTAATGGAGGTTTTTTATTATTTTTTCTTTGTAATATTTCAAATTAAAGAAATATACTTTATTTTATTGAAATTCTAGTAGGAACGGAGGGATTTGAACTTTCGGAAAACCCCCGAAAAGGGGATCTTTCCCCGACCCTTGGCTCCGAAGGCCACCGCTCTATCCGCTGAGCTACGTCCCTATAGAATACATATTATTATAAATCTCGACGTAATATATAATATTTTATTAATTTAACAAAAACACTTAATCCTTACAGTTTTATAAACAATATTATCTAATATTTTTTTAGAAATAATTTTTTGTAAAATGAAGATTCTATGAGCGAAAATGAATCTAAAATTAAGGAAAAATTAATCAAAAAGGATTTATTGGATTTCTTTATAGCAAAGTCTGGAAAACTAAAGAATGAAGGAGCAACCCAAGATATTCATAAATTAATTCATCCATTGAGTTTTAGCTATGATACCAAAAAACACCCAGATATGCAACTAATACCACCATGGTTCAAAAACAAGAAAAACTTAAAAGAATTATATTTCAAATTGAAATAAGCAAAAAATTTTCTAAAAAAACATTTCCCTTTATTCAAGTATTTTGGAAACAGAATATTTAAGCAGTTTTCCGAGAAGGAGCGCATCTGAAACGCTTCCAATTATATTTATTTTACCTGCCATATAAGAAATTGCAGGGTCAATTTTATCTAAAATAAAATCAGTAAGTACTTTCTTAGTCATGAGAATAACTACATCGGGATCCGGATGGATTTTCAAATCATATTCTATCTTACCATTAGAAATGTCCACCCAAAAATTAAAATCAACATCACTTAATTTAACTTGAAAAACTTTTTGAATATCTTTAATAAAATCTATAAAATCAGGATCTGCTTCCGAATATTCTTTATTTAAATTAAGGTAATCTTTAAAATCTCTATCCAAATTAATGTTTCCTTTTTTGATCTTCTCAATCAAATCTTTTTTGATTTTATCATCAACCAAAATTTATGCACACAACCTTAAATAGATAAAAAACCTCAACGTTTTAATAATGCAACTCTCAAATATATTAATTTTTTGGTTTTCCTTTAATTAAATAAAATTGATGCATTCATAAAAGGTTTTTTTTATAAAATATTGCTTTTATAATCGATATAATAAAATGCCAAATACTTAAGGGATTATTAACGAAAAATTGGGAGACCTTCATTATATATATTTGATAATTTCATATTGGCTATTACCAATATTAAGAAAAATTATCTTGGGACGCAATAAGTTAGAAAAAATTATTGTTATAGAAAAAAAATAAAGAATTACTTAGAAAAATTGGTGTTTTAAAAAATGTATAATTCTCTTAAAACATATAATAATAAAATTTATTCTGGTATGAAAATTGGTAATTCTCATCATTGGAATTACAAGAATGGTAAATGGTATGAAACTAAAAAAACTCCTGAAAGATGGGACTTTAAATTCAATTCCATAAAAACCAGAATCAACCCTGCACCTACCAATACTGGCGCCGCCATCAAAACAAAATTTCATTGGTATATAATAGCCGACCAAATAGCCACTAAAATAAATAATAATTCCTACATGACTTCCATGAATGGCGTGAAATTTAAACTGGGACATAAACGCCCCCATTGGAAAACCTTCAGCTATAATTACCCCAATCAAACTCCATATAAAGAACGTATCATAAACATTCTGGAAGATATCATCAAAAAA
>JAHLWE010000233.1 GCA_019058135.1 Promethearchaeota archaeon
AATATTTTTCAGGTGATGTTAAAAAAATTCTTAAAAAAACTCGCGAATTAGCAAGTTTTTCTAAAAAAATTGAAATTGAAGTAGAAAACATTGAAGATGTTTTGATTGCCGCGAGAAATGGAGCAGATATTATTATGTTAGATAACATGAAACCAGCAGAGATTGAAGAAGCGATAAAAGCATTAGAAATGGAAGATTTAAGAAAGAAGATTTTATTAGAAGCTTCTGGATCGATAAATAAAGAAAATATTGAAGAATATGTTAAAACTGGAGTGAATATAATAAGCTTAGGAGCTTTAACTCAGTTTCCTCATAAAAGAGTTGATTTTTCTTTAGAATTTATTTAAAAGATTATTAGATTATTATTTCATGTATTGATGAGGTTATATCTTTTATTCTTATTATTTCATTATAAAAATCTTTAATTGTATTAACTTCTCCGACTGTTAAGATAATTTCAATTTTTTTTGAAGCTATCCTCCAATCCATCATTGTTTTAATTAAACTTCTGTATTTATCGCATATCTCAGACATTTCAGATAATAATCCAGCTTCAATTGGATAAATAAGATTTATGGCCATAATCTTATATCCCTCTAGATCATCAAATTTTTCATAGTTTTCAATAAATTCAATAATGGAATCTCTTATTGCTTTACTCTTTGATGTATATCCACGCTTATTTTTAATCTTATTAAAACGATCTAATAAATCATCGTCTAATTGAAGTGAAATTATTGGCATAATTATATAAAAACGATTATACTAATAAAAATAATAGGTGATTTTTTTTGTATCAACAGAAAAAATGGGTAAAAATTGTTTTTATCTAAAAGCAATTGGGACATTTCCACCTGTTGAGGCTAAAAGATTTGTAAATGATTTTAAAGAGCGAACAAAAAATTTAAAAAAATTTTGTGTTCTTGTAGATATTAGTGACGCCAGTATATTAGATGGTAATTCAATAACTACAATTTTAGATTTATTAAAAGAAAATAATAAAAGATTGGAAAAATCTGTCTTTGTTATTATAAATAATCCGCCTTTAGATGTTGAAATTAAATATTTATTAGAAAAGGCGATATCTCCGAAAAGGAAGATTGTTACGACTCTTGATGAAGCTAAAGAGTAGTTAGGAATTAGTGATATTGTAATTAAAAAAGATTAAATTTCTTTTAATATGATTTCTCCTCGAGGAGTAAGTTCTTCAAAAATAATTCCCTCAAATTTGTAAATTTTAGTATCTTTATTCATCCAGGAATCCGCTGGGAGCCATGCTTTCATACATGTATGTTCAAGAAATGTTTTTACATCCCAATTTCTTCCATCATCTACGGGAACTTGAGGTAAAAGCAATCCTCTTCGCATTCCATACTCAATAATCAAACCATCTCTTCCTATTTTAATTTTTTCCAAGTATTCATTGGAATCATTAACTTCTATCAATTCGGGAGGAGTTAATACAGTTAATTCAATTACAATGTTATCCATCTCTTCAAGAGTAACATTAGGAAAACGAGGATCTTCAATTGCTGAAGAAATTGAAACATTATAAATTGCTTTTATAAGTGAAAAAGTAGGTTCTGGATATCCTATGCAACCTCTAAGCATTTTTTTATTACCATCTAGTTTATTCAGGGTAATAAAGACGCCATATTTCCCAGAATACTTTTTTTCAATTTCATCTGGAATAATTGCTTTTTTAGAAATTTTTAAATATGTTTCAATATTCTCTCGAGCAAATTTAATTAAAGTAATTCCATCTTCAAGAGTTATTTTTTCATGGACCATTTTTACCATTTTAATTTTTATACTACTTAGTATTTAATACTATTTCTCTTATGAATAATTTGTCCAATTTTATTACTCAAAACATTTACTCCATCATATATTTTTTGACCTCTTAGATATACTCCGGAGATTTTAATTGTAGTTTTTAGGCCTTTAAATGGAGAAAATTTTGCTTTACTGTAAAACTTTTCAGGATTAATTGTATAAGGATTTGTTTTTTCCACCAGATAAAAATCAGCATCAAATCCTTCTTTTATAAAGCCTTTATTATTCAAACCGAATAATTTAGCTGGCATTTCAGAAGAGCACTTTATAAAAATTTTCAATTGTAAATTAAAATCAAATACCTTTTCTAATAATAGAAGAGGATATGTTTCAAAACCCGGAAAACCGGATGGTGATTTAAAAAAGGGTTTAGATTTTTCTTCAACAGTATGAGGAGCATGATCCGTTCCAAGCAAATCTATTTTTCCATTTTTAAAGTTTTGATAAAGGTAATTTCTATCGAGATCATCTCTAAGAGGTGGTAAAACTTTTCCAAAACTATCTTTCTCAAATTTCATATTATTAGTGAGGAGAAGGTGATGAGGTGTAACTTCAAATGAAAAATTCAATAAAGTCACTTCAAATCTTGCATTAAGAAGGATGTATAAAGCCTCTTTTGAACTCACATGACAAAAATGGATATGGGGATATGTGGAAAAGTTTTTATTATTAATAATAAAACGTTCATAATGTTTTTGAAAATGATCAATAAAATTCTTTTCAATATCATTGGAATATATCTCATTAAAAAGTTTCAAAGGGGCTCTTTTTTGATCTATGCCATTTTCGACTTTTCTATTGATCTCTGAATTTTTTATTGGCATTTGAGGGTGAATAAATAATGGAATATTATATTTTGAGATAAAATGCAATATTTGCTCAACATTTTGGGGATTTATCCAATCAATTTTAGAAATAGGTGAATGAGGATATATCTTAAAACCCATTACGCCTAAATTTACAATTTTTTCAAATTCTTCTTGATTTATTTTTTCAGGAACGCCTGCAATAAAGCCTACATCAATAAAAATATTATTTCTTGCCGCATCCATCCAATTTTCTACATCATGAGAAGTGATTGCTGGAGGGATTGTATTTGGCATATTAAATACAGTTGTAATTCCTGATGCAGCCGCTGCTCTAGTTCCCGTAATAAAAGTTTCTTTCTCAGATTGACCTAGGTCTCTAAGATGAGAATGAACATCTATTATGCCAGGTAATAATATTTTCTTATCACAATCAATTACATCCTTATTATTATTAATATCATCAAAATGTGCTCCATCTTTATTGTTATGAAAGATTAATTTTTTAAATTTTCCATCTGAAATATAAATAGAGCCAAGTTTTAATTCATTATCTGAATATATTCTTGCATTTTTAAGAATCATTGGTCATCTTGTCAAAATAATGATTAATACTTAAT
>JAHLWE010000234.1 GCA_019058135.1 Promethearchaeota archaeon
ATTTTCATTCATTTAACTTCAGAATTTTCCCTTTCTTATTCATTCAATACATTTTCGCAGATTTCTAAGGCTATTTTGAAATTTATATCACTCTCATCAATTGAATTAAAATCAATCTCACCGTAGTTAATATATTTACCTTTGATTTTATCTAAAATCTGAAAATAGATTTTATGCTTGTATTGTAGTATTTTTCCCTCAATTCTTTCAATTGTTTTTATGTTTAATTCTTTAAAATCCGATAAAATTTAAAAAAACACATTTTTACTTTTATTTTTCATTAACATCTTCCTTATTTTAATTCAAAATAAAAAAAGATATATTAAATTAATGATTCTACAAATTCTAATAAAATCTTACTTGTTTTATGTTCTTCCCCTGACAAAATAGAAGAATTTAATAAATTTATTAAAGATTTTCTTATTATTTTAAGTTCTTTATCGTCAAATAATATATTTCTCCTATCATAGACAATATAATTTTTAGTTATTTCCGATTGAATGTCCTTTATTTGTATTTTGATATTATTTTTAATAATTTTCGATTGAATGTCATTTACTTGGATATTTAATGCAATAAACATTTTGTCTATTTTTTCACTTAATATTAAGCAAAAATGGCTCATTGTTTCGGGCATATTTTTACACTTTTATTTTCTGTTATAACAATTATTATAATATTTATTATATTATTATCGAATCTTTTTAAAAGTGATGATGTTTTTTATTATTTAATTAAAGGCGAAATCAAAAAAATGAATGGAAAAACAACTAAATATTATAAATATAAACATTCTGGCTCTGGAACGATAACTATACCTATTTCTATTGCTGAAGCTTTAAATTGGAAACATAAGGATGAAGTTAATCTTGTTATTAAAAACATAGATGGTAAAATAGGATTATTTATGTATAAAAAAGAAAAATAGAATATAAAAAGAAAATTAAAGAAGAGAGAATAATTAAATAAAAAGGATAAGGTGGCTGAAAAACTTTTAAACGAATATTTAGAAGAAGTTGCAGATAACAACAAGAAAAATTCAAGAGCTTAGAAAGGTAAGGTAAGAATAGAATAAGAGAAGATTGGGACGAATTCCAATTGAATTATTCCTTGGAAGTAAAAATTAAATTATATTCACAAATTCGACCCCCATGTCGAACAATACATTCTTTTAATTCTATTTGAAAATCATATTTTGGGTCAAATTTTTTTAGAAATGCAATTGTATAAGGAATGCAGATAATTTCTATAAATTTTGAGCCTTTTGAGGGATTAAAGGCCCCACCAATCGGACAAAATTCGGCAGAATGTTTAACTCTTATATTATATTCATATTCACTCACTTTTTCTATTTTGGTTCTGCCTCTAATACCTCATACATCTTCCTTAAAGCCGCTTCTAAATTTGTTATGCCCCGACTTTTATATACTTTCGCTAAATTTCCTCCCAATCGGGTGGAGATACTCCGAGGCAAATTTTCTCCACCAAGACTTATCATCTCATCTATATATGCATGAAAAAACTTTAAGACGTCTTTTTCCTTCAAAATTAATATTTCTCCTTTCAATCTAATTATTTTACAAATCAGAATACTTCCAAAATTTCTTATACCTATACAAAAAATCTATCTCGATTTTACTAATAATTTTTGATTATTTAAATATTTTTATTCGCAAAAGAGAATATTATTTTTTATTTATTAAATTTAAGCATGAGAAATTCTCAGTTTCGGACTTATCAAGCGAAATATTACGTTTTAAAAAAATTAGCAAATTTTCTTAATAAATTAAGTTATAATTTCAAATCTTCAAAATAATATAAATAAAATTAAATATTAGGTAATCGTATTATTTATCTGAGGTATTAAGAAATATAGGTTGTTCAGAATTACATCATTTATCATCGTCCGAGCTTGCCATAAGTGTCGGGAATATGTACAGATCAACCCAGCAGATCCTAATAATCAACAAATAATTAAAATCTTTGAAAGTAACCATGCGAGACATCCAATTGTTTCAGTTGCTCTTTCCGAAGTTAAAGATTATTATGAAAATGTTGGAAAGAAGATAATGGAAGAGAAGAACCTGCCTTATTAATTTGCATAACTTAAGTCAATAATTAATATTTTGCTTTTTAGATTTAATTGTTTGATTAGTTGAAAAAGTTTTTATTTCCGTTATTCCCTTTATAAATTCTTCCGTCAATCGATATGCTTCATCATCAGAATATTGTACTGGAGGATGTTTTGTAAAATATGCAGAAGGATAATATAAAACACCACCCTCATTTCTATCAAGTGCTAATTTACAACACCTTATTGCATCTATTACAATTCCTGCAGAATTCGGGGAATCTTCTACCGAAAGGCGTAATTCGAGGTTTATAGGAATGTCTCCAAAAATCCTGCCTTCCATTCGAATGAAACAAATTTTATTATCTTTTTGCCAAGCTACCCAATCACTTGGGCCAATATGTATATTTTCATCGTTCAATCGAATTGCCGTTTGTGATTGGACAGATTCAGTTTTAGATATTTTTTTAGAAATTAAACGGCTTCTATCTAGCATATTAAGAAAATCAGTATTGCCTCCTGTATTAAGCTGATATGTACGCGTAAGCTTTACTCCTCTTTTCTTAAAAAGATTAGTTAAAATTCGGTGCACAATAGTAGCTCCAAATTGAGATTTTATATCATCTCCGATAATTGGGATTCCCCTTTTCTCAAATAGACTACTCCACTCAGGATTACTGGCAATAAAAACAGGGATACAATTAATAAAGCCCACTCTTGCTTCTAAAGCACACTCAGCATAAAATTTAGTGGCTTTTTCAGAACCAACCGGGAGATAATTTATGAGCATGTCAGTGTTAGATTTTTTAAGTTCTTGAATTATTTCCTCCTTGCTTGATTCCTTTTGATTTGATAAAAGAAATCTATATTTTTCATCATAATTTTTCATATGATCTGCAAAACTATCTAAAACTTTTCCCATTTTAACGATAACATTAGTTTTCGGAATATTATTGCAAAATATTTTAGCACAATTAGGTGGTTGAAAAATAGCTTTTGTTACATCTTTTCCAACTTTTCTATGATCTGTATCAAATGCAGTAACTACTTCAATATCACCTGGTTTATACCCACCAATATCCCAATGCATTAATCCAATACAATTTTCATCATTTTTATTTTTATAATATTCAATACCTTGGATTAATGAACAAGCACAATTACCAATCCCAGCAATAGCAATTTTAATTTTCCGTATTTATATTCACTTCCATAAATTTTTAAGTCTTTTCATTTAATTTTTAGATTATTTAATTTTTAGAATTTTAATAAGCATAATTTTAATTAATATTCCAATACGTTTTATGGTTATTGTTATTTAAAAGGGAAAGTTATATTTCTTTAATCCTAATTCTTCTTGCATTATTTTTATATCTTGCTGGAGATTCTCATTAATCGGAATTCCAGTTTTACACCTTTCCATTTCTGCTTCAAATTCTTTTTCTCCAGCGGTAAATATCCTATCACAACCTGGGGCTTTTTTAGAATTTCTTAAACCTTTCATAATGTTTCCAGTAATCTTACTAAAAGTATCCAATGGAATGAAATTTTCAATATTAATTGCTAAAAAGAAATGTCCAACTTTTAAATATTTTTTACCATTCTCCTTAATTCCAGCTGTATCTTTTAAATAAATGCCATCTTGTAATGCTGATGATAATATTTCTACTAATGTGGCATATCCATAACCTTTATGGCCGCCATTTTCTTCTCCCATTCTGCCAAATGATAATAATGCTGCTGTATTATTACCTAAATTATTTAAAATTTTAGTTGGATCTATTTCAGATTCTTCTTTATTATTTATGACTAATCCTTTAGGAAGTGGTTTCTTAAGGCGGTTGTATACTTCTACTTTACCTCTCTGGATTATTGATGTTGCACAATCAATAAGAAATGGAAAATCTTCGTCGGTTGGACAGCCAGCTGTTAAAGGATTAGTTCCTAATATAGGTTCTACTCCAGAAGTTGGTGGTACCGATGGTCTTGTATTTGTAACAGCGATTCCAATCATGCCTTCTTTTATTGCCATTAGCGAATAATAGCCTGCAATTCCAAAATGAGTAGAATTTCTAACAGCCACTGCCCCGAGACCCTATTTTTTAGCTTTCTCAATTGCTAAGTTCATTGATGTATACGCTATAACATGACCCATTCCACGTCCTCCATCTATAACCGCTGTGGTAGGACTTTCTTTAA
>JAHLWE010000235.1 GCA_019058135.1 Promethearchaeota archaeon
AGGTCAGAATAGTCTTTTGGACTAGAAAATGGGAGATCACAAACACCAACAATTAAATTCTTATTTTCAGAATAATATAATCTAAATGGGCGTTTTAATATTCCATCTGTAAACACTGCAATAGGCGGAAATGAATCGCTTGCAACAAACCCGATTTGTTTAATATCTTCAATTTTTTCAACCAACTCGTTGGTTACTATAGGTCCAATTAATCCAATACCTGCAAACCCCAAAATAATTGTAGAGTTTGGCTGAATTTCTTTAGGATCAACCTCTAATACAACCCTGCTGTTTTTACCTCGCTCGCAAATATATTCCTTTGTCATAATATTCTCACAAAAATTTGATTTTCTAAAGAAGTAATTGTAATGAATATAATTAATTTTTTCTAATATTTACCAAAGATGATATATAAAAAGAAATTTTTATATATTTCTTAGATGTTAAAGAAAAGGTAAATTTATTTTATTTATATAAAAGTAATTAATATCATTAAAGTAAATAGTTGTGCTGAAAAAATAAATGAATATTCCAGATATATCAAATTTAATTTATTTTATTCATTTTGGAACCCAAGAAAATATATATTTTTCTTGGAAATCAAAATATAGCCCAAAAGCTTTCATTTTTGATTACTCAATTGCAAAAGATGCAATTAAATCCGAGATATACTTCCATTTAAATAAGGGAGATGTTAAGATCGTATATCAAAAAAAGAATAACTTTATTTATATAATTGGGGGTCATATCTCTGTTCAGTTTCAAATTCTTGAGGCATTATTGGATTATCTTTCAAAAAGATTTATGGAAATTTATGGAGATGTGCTTTTTGAAATTTTTGATATTGGTACTGATGATTTCTTTAAAGACTTTATTTCAAAAATAGAAGATACGATTAAGAAAATTCCAAATCAAGTCGGGACAATAATTAGAGCATATTGTAGAATTTGTGGCAAATATGTAAACGTTTATGTGAAAAAAAGTATGATTGAAGATACAGAGGATTACCCAGTCGCTTTAGTATATATGCATCACGGTCACTCTCTTTTGTTATATATAGATGCTGATTTCAAAGTAAGGGGTGCCGAAATCGTTTCAATTACCGGTTAAAGATTCCACCTCAGCCTTTTCCTCTAATTATTATCAATTATTATTTCTTTTAGAAAAAATTGAACACCTACTGTTAGCTTAGTATCAGGGATAAATTTTCCTTCCACATATCGATGTAGGAATGTGGTATATCAACACCTCCTTCGCCAGCTACAAAATCTTTAAAAAAAATGTGCTCGCTTCCAACTTCTTAGTATCCTTTGGTTTTATTTTCTTCTTAACTTTACCACTTTTTATGCTATCGGTAGGCTTCTTTATTCGCTTTTAAAATAACTTCATAAAAATCTGAATTCCATATTTCATTAGTTATTGAAAAATTTATTACTTTTTTCTAGAAATTCCACCATCCATAAATTATGGAAATAATACCCCCAATTAAAACAACGAGATTCAATACGAGATCGCCTTTATTTGAACTAAATCTACCTTGCTGTTTGTTATAAGTTAGATCTATTAAGCCTAAAAACACTAAAGCGCCTCCAGAAATTAAACTGAAAATTACTCCAAAACTTTCTCCTAAGAAATTTCCGATTGCAGCCAAGATCAGGGTCGGAACAACCCAGCCAAGGTCAGGTACTGGAAAGCTTCTTTCATGGCTTAAATAGGCTTCTGAATTTTCCGGATTTTTATTTTGCACCTTGAAAAAATCAATCCAAAACCAAATAATCGCTGCGCTTCCTAAGATTTGCAAGATTGCCATTAAAATATTAAAAATTTTTATCAACTCCAATTGATTTTAAATCATTTAATATAATATATACAATAATTAAATTAAGAATTATTTAAACTTAATATATCAAAATTTTTGAAGGTGATAAAAATATTTGACAAATTTTTAGAGGGAAAGGGCGCCGTTATAACCGGAGCTGCTTCCGGATTTGGGCGAGATGATGCCTTAAAATTAGCAGAAGTGGGCGCAAATTTAGTATTAAGTGATGTTAATGTGGAAGGACTTGAAGAAACAGCACAATTGGTAAAATCAAAATATGGAAGTGAAGTTCTAACGGTTCAAATAGATGTTTCTGATTCAGAGCAAGTTAAAAAATTGGCTAAACAAGCCTATGCTACATTTGATAATATATATGTTCTTGTAAATAATGCGGGTGTTGGAATTGATTTTACGTCTATACTTGCCGTAAAGGAGAGAATTTGGGATAAAACACTGAATATTAACCTGAAAGGGCAGTGGCTAATAGCTAAGACATTCTGTAGAAAAATGAAAGTACAAAAATTTGAACCAATAGCTGGAAAAATAATAAATATGGCAAGTATAGCTGGTGTAAATATTGATCCTTTTATTCCTGTATATTCTATTTCTAAAGTAGGTGTAATTGCATTGACTCAACTTTTAGCTGCTCAATTAGCTCCGAAAGTAACGGTGAATTGTGTATCTCCAGGTTATCATGTAACAGGTATTTACGATAATGATACAGATCTAATGCAGAAAACAATGGACGCAGGTAATGTTCAGACTCCTTTAAAAAGGTATGGAACCATTGAAGATATATCTAATATTATCGTTTTCTTAGCATCGCCTCATTCAGATTTTATAACTGGACAAAATATAATTGTCGATGGTGGTATAACAAGTGTAGGTACCCCCTCTCATTTAGAGTTTAAATAAAACTAATAAAAGAGATAATAAAATAATTTTATTAAGCCTATAGAGGTCACATATTACGGTGGACATAATAATATTTGATGTTAAAAACTAGCTCTGGAAGCAATGTTCTTCTTTACACTCATTAAATAAGAAGACATAATTGAAAATAAGCAAAAGTCTTAAAAAAAAAAAAATAAACTTCTTTTTTTGAGCTAATTCTAATAAAATATAAAAATAAATTTAAAATTAAACCCATAACTATGATTTGTTAGAAATTATGTCATCAGACGTTTTACTTTCAGTTAAGGATATTTCTATTCTCTCAGAAGATAGGCAGTGTAATATTGTTGATACAATATCATTTGATGTGATGGAAGGAAGTATTCATTCGATAATTGGACCTAATGGAGCAGGAAAATCAACCTTAGGATATGCAATAATGGGAGTTTACCATCCATGTAGTGGTAAGATATTTTTTAAAGGAAAAGATATTACAGACTTATCTATTACGGAGAGAGCAAAGAGGGGAATTACACTTGCTTGGCAGACTCCAGCTAGGTTTGATGGTTTATCGGTTTATGACTATATTGGGGTCGGTGTCAAAGATAAAAATTTAATTGAGCAAAGAGTGAGAGAAGCGTTAGAAATTGTTAATTTAGATCCAGATATATATATTAAGCGAAAGGTTGATGCAAATTTGAGTGGAGGGGAGAGAAAAAGGATCGAATTGGCTTCAGTAATCGCGATGCGTCCTAAGCTTGTTATTTTGGATGAAGCAGAGGCGGGAATGGATTTAATCGTTTTAGAGTCTTTTATGGACATTTTCAATAAGATTAAAGAGCTCGGAATGACCATCTTATTAATTACCCACCGAGAAGATATTGGAATGGTTTCGGATAATTCAACACTGATTTGGGATGGAAAAGTCTTGGCAAATGGCCATTTTCGGGATATTATGGTCTTATATTGCCAAAAAGCGGGATTAAAAAAGATTTGCAACAGAACATTGTTTAATCAGTTTGATGAATGTATAGATAAAATTATTGAAGAGGAAACACGGGAGAATAAAATATGAGTGAAAGAAGTGATTCTAGTGAAATCTTAAATAGCTTAGAAAAATATAATCTTGATATTAGTGATTATCTTCCATCTCATAGTGGTCCAAAATTAGTTCTGAATTTTAATAAGATAACAACCGTTAGTGAAGTTGAGGGTATAATACTCAAAGGTCGAGAGATTGAGAATGGAATTATAGCTGACATTGTGATTAAAGAAGGAACTGTATTGGAAGATCCTATCCATTTATGTTTCGGAGTCAATAAAGAAACAGGGCTCCAAGAAATTTTTCCTAGAATAATCGCAGAAGATAATAGCAGCGTGACTTTACAGGCTCACTGCTCTTTTCCAAATGCAAAAAACCTAACTCATAAAATGTTTGGACACATATACGTTGGTAAAAATTGCAAATTCGTTTATAATGAAACACACTATCATGGTGAGCAGAATGGGGCTACTGTAGCGCCAGTATCTCATGTTTATGTGGGAGAAAATAGTTATTTTGAGAATAATTTCTTTTTAACTCAGGGAACAATTGGTCGTATGAAAATTCAAATAGATATTTATGCTTTTAAGGATAGTATAATCAATTCAAATGTGAAAGCTTTTGGCAAAAATTCATTGGATTCAATTCGCGTAAGAGATGCAGTCTTTTTGGAGGGAGAAAATGCCAGAAGTATAATAAAAATGAAAGCTGCAGCCATTGGTGGAGGTGAAGTAATGATGTTCGGTATCACAGAGGGCAATGCAGCGAATACAACAGGTCATGTGGATTGCACTGAAATCGTAAAGGACCGAGGATCTAGATGCCGAGCAATCCCTCTTATTAGGGCTACTGATGAGAGTTGTCATATAACTCATGAAGCAAGTTTAGGTAAGGTGGATTCGGCACAGTTAAATGCATTAATGGCTCGTGGTTTAGATGAAGATGAAGCAACAGATTTAATTATAAAAAATATGCTTTAATGAGGTGTCAAAATAGTGAAAAAAAATACAAAATATAATATGCATAGATTTATAGGGAAGCAAATTATAGATGAGATTCAGCCTTGGTTTGAATTTTCTACAAGTTTACCATGGGACGAAAGAAGTCCTCCGTGGGTATTTGATAATAAGGTAAGAAGGCAAATATTAGTTATATTATCTAAAAATCCTTTAACTTTTGAAGAAATTATAGAACGAGTATTGTTTAAATCAACGCCATTGATAATAACAAAAGAAGAATATGAACCAAAAGTAATATATGAATGGGATAAAAGAACGATTGAGAATCATTTATTTAATTTAGAATGGTATGGACTTGTCAGAAAGAACGTTGATAAATATGAAATTAACTTTCCAATTCTTAATAAAGAGCAACTAGACGATGTTGAGAATTACGTTATTAAATTTGCAGAAAATTGGGTAAAAGCAATTGAGGAATCCAAGGAAGAAATCTTAAATAAATACCAAGGAATACAAAATAACACTCCAACAATGGATATAATTATTGAAAAAATTATTGAGAAATTATGGGAAACTCTTAAGAAGAAGGGATTAATTCCCAATAAACCGAATCTCAAGCATCTATGGGGAGAACAGTTAAGAAAAACTAAATTCAATGAATGGGTCTCAATAAATTTTGAATAATTATAAATTTCTTATTTTATGCATTCTATTTTTTTATTAAATAAGGTGAAATTTTAATGAAAATATTACACCATGGTTTAACATTTCGATCAAAAGAAGAAAGCGATAAATTTTTCATAGATTTTCTGGGTTTAGAAATAAAGCGTTCTTTTATAGGCGAAAAATGGCTAATGAAGGAATGTTTTGGGTTAGATCAAGACATTGAAATAATTCACTATGGAAATGAAGAAGTCTTATTAGAAGTATTCATAATTGATAATGTCTCAGTAAAAAAAGATAAAATTGTTCATATTTGCATAAAAGTTGATGATCGGGATTCCTTGGTTGAAAAAGCAGCTGCTATGGGAATCGAATCAATAGTTATTCCAAGAAAAGATAGTGAGAAAGGTTATTATTTATTCATTCGGGATTCTTCGTATAATTTATATGAGATCAAACAAGTTTAAAATTGTTATTTGATTTTGAGAAATTATACTAAAATGAATATTATGGGGAAATTATATGCAATTGTATTTCATATCAGACAGAGGATTTTTAATTAAAATCAATAAATACGACTTTTTAGATGGGGACGTTTATGTAACTGATGATGGTAGCACAGTTTATATCTGGTATGGGCTAAGAGCTGCTAAAGAAAAAAAAGAAGCAGCTTTACGAACAGCTCGGCATATAGTTAGAGAAAAAGTAGGTTCTGCAAAAATTCTCTTAATGAATCAAAATGATGAATATGGTGCTTTTTTAGCCATGATGAACGATTTAAAAGGTGGTATATTAGAAGATGGAACTT
Source organism: Promethearchaeota archaeon (assembly GCA_019058135.1). Classification (GTDB taxonomy): domain Archaea; phylum Asgardarchaeota; class Lokiarchaeia; order Sigyniarchaeales; family SOKP01; genus 6H3-1. Next base: position 6,186 of record JAHLWE010000235.1, read on the forward strand.
TTAAAACAAGACCTGAATTAGATTTAGAGGAGATCGTAGAAAAACCTGAATCCGATTTTGGTTTAAAATCTATGTTTAGAATTGCAGCATATTATATCTCGTTAGAGAACTATAGTTATGATGAGCTTTGCTGGCTAATAGCCGAAAAACAACTCTTCATTATGAAGGGTAAAGCAAACACAACAGAAGATGAGATCAGGCAGAAAGCGGAGGAGATATATAAGTCATCGACCACATACGATGAATTGGCGTGGTTACTAGGAGAATTGGATATTCTGGTTGATCAAGGCTATCTTAAAATCGATTAAAAAATTGAATAATCTTACTTTTCTACTTTTAAATATATTAAAATTTTAGTTAGTTTAAGTAAGTAAAAATTAAAAAAATTAAAAATAAACATATTAATAATTCTTTTTTACTTTACCTGGCTTTATATTGTTCTTTGGTTATTTTTTGTTTATATATGATTAAATAAAATGAAATTATTCAAAGAAAATTTAAAATTGAAAAATTCATATTTAAGTAAAAATTTATAAATAAGTATAATTTATTTTTATTATATGCCCAATATAACTTTTTCCGTGTCTAAAGAGCTTCACGAAAAAATGAAAAAATATCCCGAAATTAAATGGAGTTCTTTATATCGTAAGATGATCGAACAATATATTGAGAAACTTGAACACTCAAATATCCAATCAATATCTGAGCTTAGGAATCAACTTAGGAAAAAAGGTATCACTATGGATGATCTAACCCACGAAAAAATAATAGAATCCTATAAAAAGATGAGAGAATTAGAATGGGAGAGATTTTATTCGACACGAACTGGTTAATAGAATTATATAAATTAAATAAAAAGAATATTGAGGGTTATACTACTATTTTTAACCTAATTGAATATCCCAAAGCAATTGAGTTTTTTAATAATATACAAATCATTTATCCCACACCATGGGATTATGAAACATCTATAGTATTATCAATAGCTCTTTATAAAATAGGGAAACCAATTCCTGCAATGGACATTTTAATTACCGCTATCTGTTATAATTTAAAATTATCCCTTATTTCTAGAGATACACATTATAACGCTGTATGTGAAGTATGGAATAATTTTAAGCTATTCCAAGATTATAAGGCAATAAAATAAGAAAAGGGAATGTATTGGTAATATTAAAAATAGTAAAAAATTTTTTATCTTATTCCTTCTTTTGTTTGGCTCTATAATTTTCTATTGCCTTACGTAATCCATCAGAGGCTAAGTTAGAGCAGTGCATTTTAATGGGGGGAAGACCATCTAATGAACCTGCAATATCATCTCTTGTTATTTTCATAGCCTCATCTAATGTCTTTCCTTTAGCTAACTCCGTTATCATTGAAGAAGTAGCAATTGCTGCACCACACCCAAAAGTCTGGAAGGAAATGTCATTAATCCGATCATCCTTTATTTTAATATAAATATACATTAAATCTCCACAGACTGGGTTTCCGACCTCTCCCACAGCATCTGCATTCTTCATTTCTCCCATATTTCGGGGGTTTCTAAAATGGTCCATTACTTTTTCTGAATACATTTCACTTATACCTTATCTTTAGTCTTTAATTAATATTTTTATATTTTAATGGTGGTGGTTAATTTCGTATGTTGGATCAAACATATATTTTTTCCCATTTTTTAAGGGGGACATCTTTCTCAATTTTTCGATAATAGGAGGGAGTTTTTCTAAAAAATAGTCAATATCTGCTTCAGTCGTATATCTTCCCATAGTAATTCTTAATGAACCATGTGCATCTTCGGGTTTTTGACCGATGGCTAATAATACATGAGAAGGTTCTAAAGATTTTGAAGAACACGCCGAACCTGTTGAGGCGGCTATACCTTCCACATCCAAACTTAAAATTATAGATTCTCCTTCAATATATCTAAACCCTAAATTAACATTGTTTGGTAGACGCTTAGTATAGTGCCCATTAAGATAAACATCTTCAATATTTTCAGTAATTTCCTTTATAATTTTATCTCTAAATTTTATTAATTTTTCAGATTCTTCCTTCATACTCCGTTTGCATAATTCCACTGCTTTTGCAAACCCGGCAATACCAGGAACATTTTCTGTGCTTGACCTCAACCCCCTTTCATGCCCTCCGCCATGTAATAGAGGTTCGATATAATTACCCCACCCTTTTCTTACACCGTGTCCCCTGATATATAATAATCCAACTCCTTTTGGTCCATATAGCTTGTGCGCCGAAGCTGAAAGCAGATCTATATTCATCTCTTCAACATCGATAGGAACTTTTCCAAGAGTTTGAACAGCGTCAGTATGAAATATAACATCGTGTTTTTTTGCGATTTCTCCAATTTCTTTTATTGGTTCGATTGTTCCTATTTCATTATTTGCAAATATTATAGATATCAAAATTGTTTTATTGGTGATGGTCTCTTCCAATTCTTTTAAATCAATCAATCCGTATTCATCTACAGGCAAATAACTCACTTTGAACCCTTGTTTTTCCAGATATTGACAAGTGTGTAGGACAGCATGATGTTCAATGCTTGAAGTAATTATATGATTACCACGTCCTTTATTTTTAAAAGCTACCCCTTTTAATGCTAAATTATCAGATTCGGTGCCTGATGATGTGAAAAATATTTCATCCGTTTTAGCGTTAATCAATGAAGCTACAATTTCTCTGGATTTTTCTAATATTTGGGCTGCATTTTGACCTATTTTATGAAAACTTGATGGATTTCCATAAGTTTCTCTATAATGTTTCTCAATTTCTTTAATAACCTCTGGATCCATGGGAGTTGTAGCAGCGTAGTCTAAATATACATATTTCATTTTAAAACCCATCTATGATTTAATTCCTTCTCAATAATTTAATTGTTTTTCTTATATTTTAAAAAATTCCGTGCTATTTGAAAAAACACCAAAAATGATATTGGGTTTTTTTATTAGTTTGATTTATAGTTATGAGATATTCTTTTATCATATCGTTTTATAAGAATTTTCAACTTCTTTTAATAAATTTTCTATTGCTAATCTTTCTTTTAGACTAAAATCAACTTCAAAATTACTTTTTATAGAGTTGCCATAATAACTATCACCAAAAAATGTTTTAGTTTTCCTTATTGCTTCTAATAATCGTTGTTTATCTCCTACATGCAAATATATTGAAATATCATTAATTATTAGAATGTTCGTTGGTTTTTTGATAAATTTTTTAAGAACTTTTGAAGTTAAAAGATAATTATGATTTGCATTTTCAAATATCTCATCTCGACTTTTTGCGTTTAGACGTGGGGGTATAATTTCTCCTTGAAAAGTAAGATAGTTACAGATTTTACATTTCTTGTAAAAATCCTCAATCTTTCCTCCAATCTTTTTTCCTTTAATTCTTTTCAATTTTGGTCCAAAATCTAAAATAGTAGTTGCCTTTGGATTTACTTGTTTATCTTCTAGAAGGAATTGAACAAATCTCGCAGTATATTCTGTCTTACCAGTATTAATTTCCCCATAAATTATAGTTTTATGTCCAATAAAGTTATTAAAGTTGATATTATCTAAGATACTCATTTCCATATTAACCTATATATCCTTCACAGGATCAATTCTATTGATTTCTTCAATAATATCAAAAGCACGATCGTGGGAATAGATTTCTTTCACGTTATTTTCTAACAAATTTGCAGCTATTAGAGAATCTCGCCCACCTGTGTTATAAAAACTAGCGATTTCAAATGCATATAAAATAGTGCCAGAGGAAATATTTAATACTACAACATTTTCAGATTCTAAAATAGCAATTATTCTTTTTTTCACTTCTGATGCAGAAAATTTATATTTATATACTAAAGCATGATAACTTTCCATAAACACAATACTTGAAATTGATACAATCTCATCACCAACCGCTATTTTTTCTATCAAAGGATTACAACTATTATATTCCGGTAAATCACTATTTAATGCATAAACGATTATATTTGCATCTACACCCTTCATCTCATAACTTCCACATACTTTTTGTAGCTTCTATTGCGTCTATTCCTTTCTTTCCACCAGCAAGAGGTTTGTTTAATAACTCCATTAGGTTATTTTTTTCTTCCATTTTCTTCCGTATATTATGGCAATATATTAAATAATCACCTATTTTCATATGTCTTTTAGCTGCTTCTTCCTTTATTTCCCACCATTTTTTCTTTTGAGAATCATCAATTATAATATTTGTTCTCATATATGTAAATATGTATTACATATTTAAAAGATTTAGTTTAGAAAAAATCTTGCCAAGTTATCCCAGCTTTCTTTAAGACTTTCAACATAAAAAATCCCAAAATAGTTCCGGGGATACAACTAAACGCAAATAACCCCCACCAAAATAATATACCCTCAAACGTTGGGACACCATAGAGTGGTAGAAGAAAATCTGAAATGGTGCCGCCTATGAATACTGTGCCGATTGGATCGGTTAAAGCAGCAAAATCTACATATTTAGACTTTTTTTTGCGCAACGCGTAAGAAATCTACATTAGATCGTTCCTTTGATATTAATGAAGGTGGATCTTTTTTTGGAAGTTGGTTTTATAAAGATGGAAATCTGGAGTTAAACGATGATCACCATCAATTTTACTGGTATGGATTTGAGGGCGCTATTGTGAATATATTAAATGTAAATAAAACAGATAAACAAACTTTTTATAAAGACATTAAGACGGGGAAAAACTTTGCCAACGATATGATTGGAGTATATACAGATGGGGATTATGTACTTGTGGAGGGGTACACTTTAGTCGGGATTCTTTATATATATCTAGCGGACGGTGATTTTAAGGAAGGAGTCGTCAAAATGACAGAATTTCTCTACAATGAATGGTCCGGCGTTGTCTATATGAAGTACCAACTAAACGAGAACTTTGGTGGGAATATTTACGATGATACTTTATATATCGAGTATTTTAACAGTCTATCAGCTGCTAAAGGGGCATTTACAGAAAACAAATTTACCTACATCCGATTATGGGAACATTAATACGAGAATTTTATTTTAATTTCTCAATTATTAACTCTGCTACTTTCCTGCCAGAAAGTATCATTCCTCCAAAAATAGGACCCATTCTCTGGCCCCCTGAGACTGCATTTACTGCCATTCCTGCTATATATAACCCAGGATACACTTCTTTAGTCGTTTCGATGAGTAATTTTTCACCAATCTCTGCGTGCATTGGCAATTCACCCATTATCCCACCTGTCTTAGTATTAAGCTTTGCGCCTGGTATCTTTTTCATAACGACCTTTACAACTTCGCAATCGTGCCCTGTTGCATCAATAACGGCTCTACTTTGAAATGTAATGGGGTCAACATGCAATTTTGCGACTACTACGGCTGACCAGTTTATAACAACTCCAGTAACTTTGAAATCTTTATCGATTTTTACGTCTTCTACGCTGATCGCATTGAAAATCTTGACTCCCGCATCTATTGCTGCTGCAGTTAATTTTGAAACGCACTCGAGGGACTCTCCAATATAGTAATTCTCTTGATATTTCTCAAGCTTTATATTAAATTCATCCAGTATCTTTTTAGCTTCCTCTTGAACAACGATTTTATTGAATAATATTCCACCTCCGGGCATTCCCCCTCCAACATTTAGTTTTTTTTCGAATAAAATAACCTTTAATCCCGCTTTTGCTAAGGCTTCAGAAGCAATTAACCCAGCTGGACCGCCACCAGCAATAATTACATCAACATCAAGATTGTCCATCAAATCTTTCATATAAGATTCGATGATTGCTTTGGAAATTACAATCTCATCAAGCATAAAATCATTCACTTACTTTATTGTTTAAAAGATCTTATCATTAAATTAGTTATAATAATTCCCATTATAACTTAAAATTTTTTATTATATACCTCGATATTCCAAAAAAAACGATTCTTATTAATAAAACTAAGATAAAAACTCAATTTCATTTTTTGTCGAATCATTATTTTACCCAGAATTTTTTAAAATATAACGAAAATTATTAAATTTTAGGTAAATAGCTTTGTAATAGGTGAAATTAGGATGGATTACGTGTATTTAGATTACGCAGCGACATCTCCAATGGACCCCGAGGTTATAAAAGAAGTTGAAAAACATTTTAAAGAAACATATGGGAACGCTTCCTCACTCCACACCGCGGGACAGACGGCTCGGATTCATAACTGTTCCAGTGATAAGTGCTCCAGAGATACCCCCAGGAAATGCTAATACGGATCCAATTCCTAAAGTAAAACGTAAGATTGCAATAGCTAATGCAGTCGTGCATGCTAAACTTAACCCCACTAACACACCCATCATACCATTTATCATATGGGCATATGGGTTAATTTTTGAACCAAAAATTTCAAAGTAAGCAAAAACATTAAGGTAGCTAAGAATTAACCCAACTCCAACAAATACAGCAGAAGTTGCAATTCTCTTATTTTTGTTGGTTTTGAATATTTTTTTATCTTTTGGCTCATCAGTTGATTGATTAGAATTAATTTTTTCCTTATCTCCAACTATTAATTCTATGTTTATTTACAGTAAATTTTACAATTATATTTATAATAGATAACCTTCTTTAATATCTTCAATGTTTATTCCTAGCTCTTTTAGTTTTTCTCGTATCTCATCAGAAATGTCAAATATTTTCTTTTCCCTTAATTTAACGCGAGTCTCTGCAATAATATTCAATAAAGCTTTTATTAATTTATTTTTCTCATCCATTGAGTCAATCCCATATTCTGATATTTTTTGCTCTAAATTAAGGAATATTCCAAATATTTTATCAATTTTGGTAATAAATTCAAAAAATTTATCTTTAAATTCTTGTGTAATTTTTAAGTTCTTTTCCAATATTTCTCTATTGAGTTCTCTTATTAATGATAACAATTCTGCAATTGCGACAGGTGTGTTAAAATCATCATCCATCGCTTCGATAATATTTGATTCCGTATACTTAATTTTTAAAATTAAATTATCAACTTCAGAAGATTTTTCTTTTATTGGAGGAATTTGGTTAATTTTCTTTATTGTATTAAGTAATTTTTCGTAATTTTTTTCAATCTGCCTCATATTCTCTAAAGAATAATTTATGGATTTTCGGTAATGCGAAGAAATTAAAAAGAATCTAACTACCATAGGGTCAAATTCCTTAACAATTTCAGAAACTAAAAAGAAATTCCCTAAGCTTTTTGACATCTTCTCATCATCGATATTTACAAAACCATTATGTAGAAAGTAATTCGCAAATGGCTTACCTGTGAATGATTCAGATTGTGCAATCTCATTTCTATGATGAGGAAATTTTAAATCTTGACCCCCTCCATGAATATCAATTGTTTCTCCTAAATAATTGATTGCCATTGCTGAACATTCGATGTGCCAACCAGGCCTCCCCTTACTCCACGGGCTTTCCCAATATGGTTCTCCTTCCTTCATCTTTTTCCATAAGGCAAAATCTCTTGGATCTAATTTGTCTTCGCCATATGCAACATCTTGATCTTCTTCGATTTCTTGTTCAATTTCCTCTTCAATATCTAAGTTTTGAAAAATTGTCTTGTATTTCGGAAATGAATTTACAGAAAAATATACAGACCCATTTTTCTCATAAGCAACACCTTTTTCTATCAAGCCTTGAATAAATTTTATCATAAAGTCGATAGTCTCCGTGGCTTTGGGATTTTTATAATCCTTCTTAATATTGAGTATATCCATAATTTCCATGTATTCCTTTATATATTGCTCACTGAGTGTTTTTGTATCAATGCCTTTCTCATTAGCTCTGTTAATTATCTTATCA
>JAHLWE010000236.1 GCA_019058135.1 Promethearchaeota archaeon
AATAATAAAATAATTTAAAAATAAGAAAAAAATAATATAGATTTAATTTAAATTGCTGCTATTGCATCTATTTCAATTAACATACTTTCTGCGAGTAATCTTGAAATTTCTACAGTAGATCTTGCCGGAAATTTTTCGGTTACACCATTCTCTTTAAAGAAATTTTTATATGCGCGGTTCATCTTCTTAAAGTCATCCATATTTTTCAAGTATACATTGATTTTTACAATCTTTGAAACATGGGCTCCTGCCACTTCTAAAATTGTTTTTACATTTTCCAAGCTGGTTGATGTTTGCGTACCAATATCAGTTGTTCCGGGAGCTGGTCCTTGCCCTGATACAAATATCAAATTACCAACCTTTATAGCATGACTATAAGGTCCGGCTTTTGGAATTTCTGCATCAATAACTTCTTTTTCTACCATTTTTATCACTTTAATAATTTTTTCCCCGAGCTGATATTTCCCATTTATCTATATATTTATCATTCTTTATAACATTAAAAAAGTCATATAAATTTACAGTTGGACATACATGACCGGGGATTAATTCTACTTTCTGACCGATCTCAAAAGAATCATCTTTACCTGCTTTAAATTGACCATGCTCTTCAGTCAATAAGGTCATTTTTGATTTAGGATAATCTTTAAAAATAGGTTTTCCATCTGCAGTCGAACATGCTTTTGAACCCATATCTAATGTGAAATTTTTTTTCCAGTTTGATTATTAATGGTCGCTAAAATAGTAAGAGCAATTTCAAAGTTAGGAACACATTTGCTCATATGCTCATCAAAAAAAGGATATGTTCCCGGCTGAATTTCTGTTATACCAGGATATTTTCCCGCAATCATATATGTTCCAGACCCAGATGTAGTTATATATTCTATTTTAAAACCATTTTCATTTAATAAATCTCGAGTGTCAACTAACATCTTCATACATAATTTTGTTTGATGTTTTTTATTCTCAAAATCTGGTAAATATGTTAAATGTCCTTCATAACCCATAAACCCTACAGGCTCAAGATTAGTTAATTCTTTTATAAATTTAGCCAATTCTAATACTGGCTCTCCGGGTTTAACTCCAGTTCTTCCTAAACCTACATCAATATCAATCAATACTTCCATTTAACATTTTCTTTATTAGCCAATTTACTTAAATTATTTACATTTTTCTTTGAATCAACACAAACCCTTACTAAATTTTTCTTATTAATTTCTATGAGTCGTTTCATCTTATTAATTTCTACAACTTCATTAGCAATTAAAATATCATTAAATTCTTTTTCTGTAAATACCTCCGCTTCTCCAATTGTTGCCACGCATATTCCAATTGCACCCGCTTCTAATTGCATTTGACCAATCTTGGGACATTTATGGGTTTTTATATGTGGTCGAAGATTAACTTTATTTTCCTTAGCAAAATTTGCCATAGTTTCAATATTTTTTACTAATTTATTATAATCAATTACTAACGCTGGAGTAGATACATTTTCATACCAATTGAATTCCATAATCAAGTCCAATTCAAATATTTAAACATTATGCATAATAAATGGTTTTTAAAATTAAAGATTTTGAAATTTTATTGAATCCCTTTTTCGCATTTTAATTTTTATTAAATTTAACAAAATTTAATTAGATTTTTTAATTCTTTTCTTTATCATTGTTGAGGTAAATTTATCAGAAAGATGAGGGGCATTAATTATCGATTCTATCCATTATGGTGCTTGGCATTTTTAAGAGTCGCTATTGGAATGATGATTGGATTGGCTACACCCTTATATTTTATTGAAGAAGGGCTAAATCCCGAGATCCTAGGCTTTCTTATCTCTGCAACCGCTTTAGCTTATTTGTTTTCACCCTTCCTTTTAAGAAATGTGCCAAAGAAAATAGGAATAAAAAAAAGCCTAATAATTTCAATGGTTGGAACTCTAATTGTGCAAATAGGATTTCAAATTTCAATGGATCCCTTAGTAGCATTCATTCTAAGATTTGCGGATGGAGTCTTTTTGGGGTTATTTTGGCCCGTTCTTCAGGGTTCGATTTCTATTATTTCGACCTATGAGGGTTTACGGGAAAATAATGAGTTAAAAGATAAGGTTATGAAACTTTATTTTATTTATTGGAATATAGGAGGTGTTTTCAGCTATGCATTAGGCACAATTGTTTTGTTTTTTATTGAAAATGTCCTTTTAATGTTTGATATTACCTTAATTTACGCAATAATAGGCTTTATTTTAGTTTTTGTTTTTGAAGAACCAAAATCTAATTTATCTAAAGAAAACTTTTCACTAGAACAAGAAAGATTAAAACCTAATTCTCAAAGAGAACATGTAAAATTTCCAATTTTTATTCCACTTTTTTTAATGGGGATTTATGCGCTATTACTTAGTTCTGTTGGATTGATTTATCCAGCAAAATCTGAATTTTTAGATTTTGCAATTTTTACTAATTACTTGTTCTTTTTCATCCGGCTCAGTATGCAAGCTTTTTTAATTTCACAAACAATGCATTTATTAATTAATTCTTTTAAGAAGATAATGCCGTACCTCATGATAACTCTGAGTCTTTGTTTATTAATATGGGGGTTAACCGAAAATCTCATTATTTTTGCAATTTTATTTTTTACTTTTGGGTTATGTATCTCATTTTTCTACAGTTTTTCGTTCAAATTAGTAATTTTTCGTAATATTGCCGAAGATACAACAAAATATAGCATATATTTTGAAACTGCGGTCGGTATTTTCTTCTTTATTGGGCCGATATTAAGTGGTTTTTTAATCGCAATCGATTTTAACTTAGCGTTTTTTATTATGTCGTTTATTGCACTTCTTAGTCTCATTATTTATCTTTCATTGAAAAATAAAATTAAAAGTGAAAAGATTACATAATTTTAATGGGCATGATTATTCCAGCATCAACAAATATTTTCTTGTGTCCAAGGAGGAGAATGAGTTTTATAAAAATTATTTAAATCTTCCGCCAATCCGGGAGCCATAGATGAGAA
>JAHLWE010000237.1 GCA_019058135.1 Promethearchaeota archaeon
GACCTCATCAATAATATCAGTAATAATTTTATTTCCGGGCTTATTTTCTGAGATCACAGCAGGCATATCAGATTCGATTCCTACTTTCGCATCATCCTCAATAAGGTTGCGATAATGATCATACCAATTTTGCCCTTCAGGCGCTGGGAACTCATAATAACTAATAAATTCAAGCTCACACCTTGATCTCGTCTCGACATGACCCTTCTCTAATAGTGGAACTAGCATTTTCGGAATTCCCTCTTTTGCTATTATAAGAATAAAGGGACGTTCATGTACTTTATTAGCAAAGTTAGTTAAATAATAAATATTCACTGGGTCGAAGGAGATATAATAATCCAGACCTTCTTTGCGCATTAAACTTCTTACCTTTTCCAAGCGATTGGACAATTCTTCTCGGCTTGGGGGTGAAGTAATCGCTTTTAGTTTGCTATTAATTGTTTTTCAACTCACAATATTTTGATATTAATATAATAAGTAATCAAATAAAGTTTCAATAAAAAGATTTGAGTATTGGGCTACAAATTGGTCTCTAGAAGTAATTTATATATATTTATTTGTTTTTCACTCAAGATAATTAGTTTTAAAAATTTATAAAATAATGATTTATTGAAAAAAAATGAATTCAATAATAATTTATTTCTCACTTTTAGGTCATAATAGACGTATTGCGGAGGAAATTGCAGAAAAGGAAAATTGTGATTTATTAGAGTTTGCATCTGGAAGTATTTTTAGAGGATTTCAATATTTAATGGGTAAAAAAAGGTTAGCTAAAAAAGCAAAAAAAATAAATATTGATGTTGCAAATTACAATGAAATAATTATTTGCGGTCCTATATGGGGTGGAAAACCTGCTCCGGCTATAAAGGCTTTACTCAACAATTTAGATATGAAGGGAAAAAACGTAAATTGTTATATGACATATAGTCAAGATTACGGTAACTCTGAAGATATTATAAAAGATTTGATACAAAAAAATTCTGGTGAGGTTCAAGAGATAAAATTTAATAAAATTTCCAAAGAATGAAATTAAAGTGTTTTAATAGTTTTTTGACAAAATTCTATTAAATGGAAGTATGAATAATGGAATGGAATCTATTAAAATGGCCGATTAGTTGCATTGCAGGTATTTCAGTTATTGCAATTTATTGTATATTTACATTTACATCTTTTACTTTATTTTCAAGTCCATTTTCACCATTAACCCATTGGTTAAGTGATTTGGGAAATTCAATGATGAATTATAACCCTCAGGGTGCGATTTTTTATAATTTAGGTTGTATATTCACGGGAATATTTCTCTTCCCATTTTTCGCAGGTTTAAATAAGTGGTATACTAATGAAAATAGGGTTAAAGCCATTTTGGTAGCAACCCAAATATTAGGATTCTTTTCAGCAATCTCACTAATGATGATTGGGGTATTTTCTGAAGAATTTCTGCAAGAACATCAGTTCTGGGGATCTATTTTTTTTATGTTGACCCTTTTAATTCTAATATTGGGTAATTTCTCGTTTTTAAAACATCCTAATTTTCTAAAACCATTTGCATATTATGGTTTCGTTGTAGCTGCTACTAACCTTATTTTATTAATTATAGTGTTTATTCTTTTATATTTTCCAATAATAGAATGGTTTACGGTTTTTAGTTCCCTTAGTTTCGTAGGAGTGATAGTATATAATACTTATAAATTGAAATTTACTTCTTAATTTTTCCGGATTAGATTTTAAAATCTCTTAGAGACTAAAATTTTCTATTAAGAATATTATCAAAATGACTATCAAACGAAACGACATAATCAGCATTAAATTTTTGATATAAATAAATTAATGAAGCATCAGTAAAACTAACCAATCTATTAGGGGCAACATATTTCTTACAAACTTCAACGATTTCTGGGAATTCTTGAGGTGTATTTTGAATAACTTGAAAAAAATTATCATTTCCAAAGAATAAGGCAATATACTTTTCTAAAAAAGAAATATTTCCGTGAGAGCGATTAATAGCTAAAGTTAAAGTTTCATTCATAATGGAGTAATTTGTAAAATATTTTGGATTTTCTTCTTCAAATTCGTAAAAAATCTCGTATGCTCTTTTATTATATTGGTCTTTCTTAGATCTTAAAGCGAATAAAAAACTAGTATCTAAAATTATAATCACGATTAATTCTCCCTTAATTTTCTTAAATTTGATATTTATTTTTCAGAGACCATAGATTAACTCGTCATCAGATTTGTCTAAATGATAAAGAGCCGCATCACTTGCACTTTCTCTAAGTCTTTCTATGAATTCTTTAGTCACAGCAGGTTGATCAATGTTTTCAACAAAGAATTCATTAAGTCTATTATATGTAAATTCGATACTTTTGTCTAACACTTCCTGTTGAGACATTTTTTTCCCTAGTTTTAAAGTAATTTCTGCTTGAAGTTTTTCAAGCAATCTCTTATTATTTAATTTTACATTTGCCATAATGATTAATAGATTTTTCTACTTTTTATACTTTTCTACTTTTTAACTAAAAAAAATAATTAGCGTATAATTCTTTAGGGTTTGAGATATTTTGTTAATGTATTTTATTCGTATTTATTGCATCCTAAATCCCTTCTGAGGATAGAAAAGGATAGAAAACAAAAATTAAGGAATTGATATTAATAAGAATAATGAATGGAAAAGATAAAAAAAAAATCAACAACAAAATAAATCAATATAATTCTTTTTTATTCTCTTTTATATTCCAATTATTAGAAATTTTAGATACAAATTAATACCAGTCCCACTTCAGGAATGCATATGGTTCGAATTTATCTTGATCTACTTCGGCTACGGCACTACCTGGGTGCATAGAGTTATCACCTACGATGTATAACGCACCC
>JAHLWE010000238.1 GCA_019058135.1 Promethearchaeota archaeon
GGCATTATATTATATAATAATATACACGTTTTAATTAACCTATAACTCAATTAAAGATACAAAAAAATTAAACTTCATTCCTCTTTTTCTTTCTTTTTCGTCTATATGCGATTAAAACAGATATACATATAACTATTCCTACAATTGAAAGAACAAGTAATATATATCGTATTGGAATATAGACTCCTGAAATGTTGTTATTTATTAATAACACATCAATATCACTCTGAATATCAAAGATAATGAAATTGTTAATAAAATCATTCTTTATTATTGTAACATTTTTAGCGGAATTCGGAATATATTCCGTCTCATAAAAACAATGCCAATTATCCGCTAAAATGCCTGTTTCATGACCAATAAAGGTATTATTTTCAATTAATACATTCGAAGTAGAATGTATGGCAACTCCAATTATATTATTTGCAATATAATTATTATAAATATGAATTTGGTTGTTAAAATTATAAACCAGCCAAAAAGCACACCCAGTACCAAAATATTTACCGTCATAATTATAAGTATCATAGATTATATTATCATATGCAACTAAACTGGAATTGTCTCTAATATTAATTGCATTATCTTCATTTCTAAAAAATGTGTTGTTATAAATAGTAACATTAGAGTGATCAGCTTCAATTCCGTTAAATTCGTTATCATGTAAAGTGTTATTATAGATTTCTACCTCTGAATAAAAGAGATCTATACCATTTGAATCCTCACTTCCAAAAATATCATTATTATAAATTTGAGCACTTGTGGAATAAATTAAATTTCCTTCCATATCAAGATCGCTTTCGACATTTATTTGTTCGAAGAAGTTATTTTTGATAATGTTATTATGCACACTTACATTATTCGCCTTTATATTCAAGCCATTTCTGTTTGAATTTTGTATTATACTATCTCTCACAATAAAATTATCCGCTCCGATAAATACGCCCTCACTACCTTCGCAATCTTCTCCTTCAGGGCACCCTGTTTCTTTCATCTCACGATGATGAATTCTAGGACCACTCAATTCCTCGATGGTTGAATTTTGAATAAGACCTCTGCTCCCTTTAAGATACCAAAAATTATATTCGTAATTGTTATTCCAAGCTGTTATTTTACTGTTATAGATGTATAATCCGCAATTATCTTCCACGCGAATTAAAAACTCACCATCATAACTTGAGTTTATATATAAAATAACGTTAATGAGGGTTAAATTACCTCCCTCTCTGACCGTTAAATTCCCATTTAAGACAATTACTTGATTTGAAGTGAAATGATTTTGAGTAATTTCCCAATTTTCATAAATCACAGATTGATTTCCTAATATGCGTTCAGTAGAAAAATCTAAAATTGGATTAAAAAACATTGAAAATAAAAATAAAATAATAATTGAAATTACAATTTTTCGAATGGATTTTGTCATACTAAAAAAAATTTGTTATTATGTCAAAATAATGGATCTCTATAAATTTAAAATTATTTTAAATTCTTCTTGACATTGGCCAGAAAATTTGAAAAATTCTCGCTTTCGCGGATTTTAAATAAAAATATTTAGTTCTACCTGCTACCCACTTGATTATACATTTATCTATACCCATCTGCTTTATATCCCATAAGCACCATTTTAACAACAACCCTCCGATACCTTTTCCCCGTAAATTTTTTAAAACTCCAGTTGGTCCAAAATCTCCTCGATAATTTATGCTATGGGTTGCAAATCCAACAAGTTTGTAATTATTGATATCTCGCACAATAAATGTTGTTGAAGGATCATTCTCAAACGAGATAAGAGTCTCTTCTGGCCATGTGCCTCTACCAAAATGTTTTTTAATAAAAGCTACAGTCTCTTCTTTATCTTTTTGTAATGCTCGTGATATTTTATATCCATTTATTTCTTTCAGGGGTTCTTCTTTTGGAAAATCTTCCTTATCAACTTCTAAATCGGTTCGAAATCGTTCAAAGAAATTATGTTTAAAGTCCAATTTCCTCAAAAAAAAGTATGCTTCAGTATGTCTTGGGTCGAGACCAGGCAGCCAATAACGAGGATTTGAGTCCATAATAGAAACTTTCATTCTCCAAACTGAATTTTTTTGTTGTTTCGCTCTTTTAAAAAGCTTGTTCATCATTTCAGTTCCTATTCCTCGATATCTGTAATTCTTTTCTACAACGAACATCTTTATAACTAATTTATTGCGAGATTTTGGTAGTATACATCTTCTAAACACGGCAAAAAAAAATGCTATTGGATTATCTTCTTCATCAACTGCAACTAAACTCAATTCGGGAATATAACCTTCGTCCATTAAGGTTGCATGTTTAAAAGTTCGAAATGAAAAGGAGTAAAATAATACATTTTCCTCACACATTTCATAAACAGATCTTAAATTGCTTTCAGTAAGCGGAATGATGTTTAATTCTTCCAAATTCCTCCAACAAAAAGATTTATAATTCTATATTGTTTAATTTTCTTTAATGTTAATAAATTTAATTAAAATAAAGGCTAACTCTTATATTAAATATCTTATTAATGGTTTCTGATAAAATCGCGAATTGTTCTATACCCGATTATTTTTATATCGTGCTTCTTAACACACTCTTTGATATGTGGATCGGTAAATGCTTCATAATCTTGATTTCGCCAA
>JAHLWE010000239.1 GCA_019058135.1 Promethearchaeota archaeon
CTTAAGAAAGAACGAGTAATTGGGAGGTTAAATACGCAATTGTCCGGAAAAGTAGAATGGTTTTTAGATAATGAAGCAGTAATATAATTATACAAAAAACTTAACATTTAATCATCTTTTCAAGGAAAAATACTTTATTCTGCCTTCCGACCATCTTTAAAAAGCATTCTTTTCTACAGGATTTCATCAAAGAGATACTATTCTTACAAGATATCCTGCGATTTTTAGATTTGTTGGTTCGGATGCTCCTTTACAATTCTTGGAAGATAAATAAGGCGTATCTCAAGAAATGCCAAAAAAAAAGAGTAAAAGCCCCAAGTGGACCTTAGAAGATAAGTAGGACGCTTTAGTTGAAATATTTCTCGAAGCGTAAAAAAAATTAGGTTTATTATCTCATTAAGGTGAGAATAATGTCGGATTAGAAAAGAATAAAAATTATTAGAAAAAAATTACTTCATTAGATACTGATAAATATTAAAAAAATAAACAGTTTAAAAATGACTCTAATCGTAGTTACTGGTGGTGGAGGCTTTATAGGTTCTCATGTTGCAGAACATTATGCAAAACAAAAGGAAAATGAAGTTATAATAATTGATAATTTGTCCCGTGCGAAATTACTCCATAAAGATGATAAAAATGCAATGTATAACTGGAATTACTTACATCAATATAAGAATATAGAATTCTTTCAAAATGATATAAGAGATTTCAACTTTTTAAAGAATTTATTCAATAAAATAGAAATTGATGCAATAATTCATACAGCCGGACAAACTGCTGTAACCACTTCAGTAACTGACCCAAAAGAAGATTTTGAAAATAATTTAATTGGTACATACAATATTTTGGAAGCTGTGAGAATTTCAAAGTCGAATCCTGCAATAGTATTTTGTTCTACTAATAAAGTATTTGGAGATAACGTTAATAATTGTAATATTGAGGAAAAAGAAACAAGATATGTATTTACTTCAGAATATAAAAATGGAATTTCAGAAAAATTTTCTACAGATTTATGCGAACATACTCCATACGGTGCTTCAAAATTTTGTGCCGATGTTTATGCCCAAGAATATGGACACATATACGGGTTAAAAACTGGCGTCTTCAGAATGTCGTGTATCTACGGAACTAGACAATTTGGTTTTGAGGATCAAGGTTGGGTTGCTCATTTTGTAATTTCAGCCATATTAAATAAAAAAATTAATATCTATGGAGATGGAAAACAAGTTCGCGATTTATTATATGTATCTGATTTAATTGATGCAAATGATAAATTCATTAAAAACTCTCAAAAATTAAAACATGATGTATTTTGTATGGGTGGCGGAAAGGAAAATACGCTTTCTTTACTTGAGTTAATCTCAATACTTAAAAATAAATTAGATAAAAAAATAAATATAGAATTTTTTGATTGGAGACCAAGTGATCAAAAAGTCTACATCTCTGATATATCCAAAGCAAAACAAAAACTCAATTGGAATCCAAAAATAAATCCTCAAGAAGGAATAGAAAAATTAATTAATTGGACAAAAAAAAATAAAAAAATCTTTTAATTGTTTTAAATTAATTATTCCCCTCCAACAATTAAATAAATTAATAGAAATATAAAAAATTTGATATCAATTGAAATTAAGCATTATTATTCCATGTTATAACGAAGAAGAAACAATAAAAGATCTATTGGATTGCCTTTTTAAAGTTAAATTTCCAATTGATCGTGAAATTATAATTGTAGATGATGGTTCGCGTAGAAATCATCGAGAAATTATTAAAGAAGAAATTAAAACAAATAAAATAAAATTTATTAGATTACCCCGTAATCAGGGAAAGGGTGTTGCGATAAGAGTAGGTTTAAGATATGCAACTGGTGATATCTTTATAATTCAAGATGCAGATTTTGAATATTTTCCAACAGACATCCCGAAATTATTAGAACCTATTTTGAATAAAGAAGTAAATGTTGTATATGGATCTAGATTTACAACAAAACCAAAAAATATGGCTAAAACCCATTATTACGCAAATATGCTTTTAACAAAAATAACAAATTTTATTTATAATGTTAATCTCACGGATATGGAAACTGGATATAAATTATTTACAAAAAGCGTCTTAAATAATATTACTTTAAACGCTCGAGAATTTGAATTTGAGCCCGAAATTACGGCGAAAATAATTTTGAATGGATTTAAAATTAAAGAATTACCCATTCAATATCATTACCGAAAATTTGGGGCCGCAAAAATAAATTGGCTCGATGGTCTCGAAGTAGGTTTAATTCTTTTGCAACATAGATTTTGTCCCAATTCAAAACTCTACCAATTTATTTATAATACCTATAAATTTCACATTAAAAAAATAGTTAATAAACTAACGAGATTTATTTCTAAAATCATTTACATACGGAGATTTTAAATTAAATTAATTAAATGTCTAATTATTATTAAACCAATAAACCTGAATTGATTGATTTTTTATATTTTTTGATGTAAATACTCTATTTAAATAAGGTAAATTATAATATTCTTCTAATATTGTTGCATTTAGTTTTCCTAAACTAATTCCAATAACGTCCCCAAATATACCTTCAATAATCTGCTTCTCATCTAACAACAAATATAAATTATTTTCATTTTTTTCTTGTTGAAATTGCCTTAAATTGTTAGAACCAGTTATATTTATTTGATTTGATGGAAATAAAAGATATGCTTCATTAAAGTAAATAGACTGATTTCTTCCTGAATAATAATCTAAAATATAATTCCATCTGAACCCTGTTAGAAAAGAACTCTCTTTACTTAAATAAATACCAAACCATTGGGCACCCGATATTTCATAATTTTTTTTAAACTGAGTTACGTTTATCGTTGTAAATAAAGAACTGAGAAATGTTAAAATAAAGACAAATAAATAAAATTTTTTGTAGATTTTTGGCTTAAAAAATTTGTCTTTATATAAATAAAATAGATATGCCATTTCTGCGCAAATTAATCCAATACTGGAATACGTAACCATTCGCATCCATAACATATATTTGAGAAATAGTAAATCACAAATCAAATAAATTACAAGAATTAGAAGTGAATAATATGTCCAAAGATATATTAATGTGCCATCTAAATGCTTCTTTCGATAAATCAATACTCCAAAAATTGATAAAATCATTGAAGCAATAAGAATTGTTATAGGAATCACTATATATGTAAATACATATAAATAATCATAAGATATTTCAAAACTGATAGATATTAAAAAAGAAATCATAATGGGAAGTACCAAGATTAATATGACTAAAATTGGTTTCAAATAAACCACTCCAACCCTTTTTAAACTACTTTCTTTTAGTTCCTTATTTAACCAAGCTTTAAATTTTCCTTTTGGTTCAGCCGAATATTTATTAATCAAAATTATTAGACTAATCCCAATCACACCAAGAATTGGGAATATATATATGGGTAATGATAAATCCACTAAAAAACTTTCAAAAATAATAGTTTGAAA
>JAHLWE010000240.1 GCA_019058135.1 Promethearchaeota archaeon
GTGGGAAGATTTGGGTTGAATCGGAGGGAAGAAATAAAGGGAGTACTTTTTATTTCTCCATTCCAAGAATAAATTAATAAATAAAAAAACCTCGTATATGAAAAAAAAAATTTCCTATTAAAAATTCTCTTTTTAATTATATTATTTTGAAAAATATTAGTTAAAATAGGTTTTTAAATGCAAACTCTATTATCTATGAGAGAGTATAAATTTTTTCAAAGGGGTTTTTGAGGAGATTTATAAATATATTTAGGGTTAGAGTTTTTAAAAGAAAGCATTTTCACGCAAAATGAAAGATATTTCTAAAAAAAAATCAGAAATGACTCGCAATAAAATTAAAACACTTTTAAACCTAATTGAAAAATGTAATAATATATTTTTAGAGGATATCAAGAATAATGAAAATGAATTTAAAATAATATTAAGAGAAAAAAAGCCATATTCAAAAAGAAAATATCCTCGGCGTATTATAATTTCTAATTCACATAAAATAAAAACATACTCCATTTCTACTTACGAAATTCATAAAAATAAAAATGATGATGAAAAATATTTAGAGATATATAATGTAAAAGTAGAAGGTAACTATGATATAAAAACAATAGCGAATGATTTAAAAGAAATTATACATGGGAGAAAGATGAAATTAAAATTCGCCCCAATTTTCCGTTTTAAATAATCTTATAATTATTAAAAATGTGATTTAAAATATGATAAATTTCAAATTATTTAATCCAATCTATTGGTATTTATTTTAATTAAAAAATATTTTCTTCAAAAATCCTTTTTTTCCCAATACTTTCGTGAAAATCTGTTGCTAAAAATAAGTATTTAAGCATTAATTTTATATCTTATATTAGTTCAGCAATTTTTTTATTATTGTCGTTATCAACATCCGAGGGGATGTAGGATTCTAGATTTTGATTATTACAAAATCTCAAAAAGAGAGTTTCGAATAGGATTGATTTGGTTTGAAGAGGAATTCGATTTATTATTCAATAATAAATCTAATCTTTCTGAACAAGATAAAATGATTGCTCATCAAATTTTAGATATTTTAAGTGAAACAATAAATAAACATCCTAATGAAAAATTACTTACTGATTTAGTTTTTACATTAAATAATATCGAAAAAAAACACCCTCAATTATTTTAGTCAAATTTTATTATTTAAGGACTAATTTATTAAAAAACACTTTATATTTAGAAAGACATTTAAAATTATTTCTGAATTGAATAAAGAAATTTTTTATGGAAATTCTCAAAATCTAAAAGAAATAATTTATTTTCTATTCTTATTTATCACAAATTTCATATTTAAAAAATGAACTTAATTAAAATTAGTTTTCCAATAATAGATATATATAAATATAAGGTTGAGATAAAATTAAACTAAAAAATTGAGTTTTATTGAATTGATAATACAATGCAACTAGATAAATCATTATTAGAAAAGCAAATCAGTAAGGCAACTGAATATTTAGATGAAAAAAAAAATATTAAAGCAGAAAAATACCTAAACAAGATAATAAAAAAAGATCCCGCAAATGATGAGGCTTGGCTTCTGCTTGGTATAGCAAAACGCCGTTTAGGTAAAAAAAAAGAGGCTATAGAATGTTTTACTTCAGTAACTGAACTTAACGTATCAAAGGAAGAAGCGTGGGGATTACTTACGATTACTTTAGTTGATCAAGGAAATATCGATATGGCAAAAAAAACTATTGAAAAGGCAGGACGATTGAACCCAGATAATTCTAGGATACAGTTTTTGCGTCATACATTAATAGACACTTATATCAAATATGGTCCATTTTTTTAATCTTTTTGGAATATAAAATTAATTCTATACAAACATATAGAGTAGTTGTTCGTAAATGATCTTAAAAAAAGAAATTATTACTAAAAAACCTGTAAGAACTATTGAAGATTTTCTTAATTCTTTTCCAAAATTTAGAGACATTGATCTTCATAAAGGAATTTCTTTTAGTACTAAATCAGGCCATAAAATTAAACCGAGCATTCAATTAGCAAAACCAAGTGAAGCTAAAGAAATAGCACAGATATTTAAGGAAGTGTATCGCGGTTCTTACCCTTATAAAGAGCTGGAAGATGAAATAGAAGTTCAAAAAATGATAAGAGATCCAGATTTTCATTGGATAGTGTTTAAGATTAATGCAGATGAAATTATTGGTTGTACCGCCTTTCATGTTGATATTGAGAACAAAAGTGGAACATTTCATGGTTTTGCTATCAAAAAAACTCTTCAAGGGCTAACCGATCTTGTAAAACTCTCGAATGCGTGTTTGTATTCAATTCTAAAACTCTATAAAAATAAGGTTCTATTATGGTATTGTGAAGTCCGTTCAGCTCATACAAAATCCCAATATATGGGAAGATTTTTAGGATTGGATCCAATTGCATTCTTACCCAATAAAGATTTTTTCTTTAATCGTGAAGAATCTGAATTTATTTATATTATGTATGATAAAGAAGCATTGCAGAAATATCGGAGTAAAGAAACACCTAAGATTACTCATCAAGTGTTAAAATGTTATTATTATGCTTTTAAAAAATATAATCTGGATATTCCTATCGTTAAAAATCCTGAGTTAAAACTCAATGAATTAAAAGTTAGGGAAATTAAAAATCAATTAATAAAGAGTATCGAAAAAGATAGGTTTGGGAATGAACTAATAACGATTTCAATTAAAAATAGTGAATCATATATTAGATTTCTCCATCACCCACTCATTCAAACTTTTGAACAAACAACATATGGAGTTGATAATATTGAGGAATTATTTATTTTTGCAGAACAAGTAAAAGAATTGATAGCGAAATTAGATGTTCGTTATTTTGAATGTTTTGTATCGGCATATATACCAACCCATCAAATAATTTTCCTCAATGCAGGTTTGCAACCGACAGGATATATTCCTAGTTGGAGATATAATAAAAAAAAGAGAGTTCTTGAAGATATAATCGTTTTTATATATTGTAAGAATGAGATTAGTAAAAATATAAAATTACTCAGTGAAACTGAGGAATTTCTTAAAACGATTTATCCTAATTGGGATATTTTCAATATATGAATCAATAATTGTTAATTAAAATGATAAAAAGAAAAAATAAATTAGATATACATTTTGTTAGTGATATTCACGAAATTTTAAAAAATCTCCATTTAGGAACAACTATTCCTATATGGCAAGAATTTCATAAATATATCCTATATGATCTCAATCATTTTCATGTAAAATTAATACTACTTACTGAAACAGTTGATATAGAGTATGTCGCGGGACATGTACTAATTTATCATCACAATAGTGATACGCTATACTTTGGATTTTTTGGTGTAATAAATGATGGCAAGGAGAAGATTAACTTTTTAATTAAGTCCTTAATTAACTATGCTCAAGAGAATAATTTTAAATCAATTCGAGGTCCGATTAATATTCCAACGATTATCTATGGATGGGGTTTTATGGAAGAAGGGAGTAAAACAGACCTTTTTAATGGTAAACCTGTGAACCCACCAATTTATCAGAATTTATTTATACAAAATGGTTTTTCTGTTAAGATTAAAGAGTTTTCATGGGAAGGATACTTCAAAAGAATACCTGCCAATGAAATGATTAAATTTAACTTTAGTAAATATGAACTATTCCACCCAAAAGACTGGGATGAATTAATGAAGCTTAAAGTAACTTTTTTGGAAATAAGTGCTAGAAATCTGGCACCTGAATCAATAATAACTCCAGATAGTGGAAATCTCTTTGAAAATTATGTAGGATTTGTGAAAGAATATGGAGATCTTTTTATGTTCCTTTTTGCGAGATATAAAAAAACTGGTGAGATAGTTGGTTGTATGGTTAGTGCTCCCAATCCATTCAGAAAAAATGAACAAGGAAATTATGACTCCTTCGCACCGTTCAGTGTTGCAATAGATAAAGAGCATAGGAAAAAAGGTATTGGACTGTTAATGATTAAAACTATGTTTGACGATGCATATAATAGATATTTGCGATATTCATCAGGTCCCGCTGAAAGCGAGCAAAAAATAAGCATTCAAATTGCTAAATTTAAATTAGGTTTGTTCCATACTCGAACACATTTAATTTTAGAATACACGTTCTAAGTGTTGTCTGATATTAATCTAAATATTAATTATGTTTGAAAAAAGAAGATCTCAAAATTGGACAGATTCTTATTGGAATCGTATTAAAAGAAATATTGGAATAATAAAAATTCAAGAACAAGAAAAATTACGAGGGTCATCCATCACTATCTTTGGCATGGGTGGACTCGGGGGACCAGTAGCAGAGCAACTCATCAGGTCTGGGATTGAACATATTTCAATATGCGACAATAAAATATTTGAAGAATCGAATCTTAATAGACAAATATGTACTAGAGCGGATATAGGCAAATATAAAGTCGATGTAACTGAAGATCTTCTCAGAAAAATAAATTCTGAAATAACTGTTTATAAATATTATGAAATTAGTGAAAAAAACATTTTGAAATTATTGAGAAATGCATCAATATCCGTTTTAACTCTAGACGATTCAGTTGCATCAATTTTAATCGCCCGTGAATGTCTAAATAGGAACATCCCTCTATTGGAATCTTGGGGGCTCCCTTATCTTTGGGCATGGTGGTTTACTTCTAAAA
>JAHLWE010000024.1 GCA_019058135.1 Promethearchaeota archaeon
GCTATATCCAATAAAAGCTAAAGTAGATTCATCATATGATTTGTGATCAATGATTTCAAATCGTTTAAGAAATTTATAACCGACCATTCTTAATAGTTCATCTTGTCTGCTTTCTCTATGAAGTCCAGTAGCTATTAAAATTTTTATTTGTTCATCTCTAATTCCGATTTCTTCAAATATTTCAGTTAAAGCTTTTAAAATTATTTTAGAAGGAGACGGTCTTGTAGCGTCACTAATAACAATTATGATAGAAATTTCATGAAATTTTGCTTTTTGTTGAATTAATTCTTTCAAAGGTAAAGTCCCAATTGGATCATTTATTTTTGCTTTAATTTCTTCAACAGGGTTGAGTATTTCTTTT
Organism: Promethearchaeota archaeon; assembly: GCA_019058135.1. Classification (GTDB taxonomy): domain Archaea; phylum Asgardarchaeota; class Lokiarchaeia; order Sigyniarchaeales; family SOKP01; genus 6H3-1. The sequence goes on from JAHLWE010000024.1 coordinate 362, forward strand.
TCTTCTGGTGCTTTTATTATTGTAAAGTTTAAATTATCAGATAGTTCAACATTTAACCCATTTTTACCGTATTTAAAATGGACCTTCATTATTGTATTAAAATCAAGGCATAAAAATAAACTTTTAATTGATAGAGAATACACTTGATTATTATGAATAGAAATTATATGAGAAGCGAAACATTCGAAGGAACTTTTCCTTTTAAGCCTAATTTTAAAGAGATTAATGGATTTCAAATGCACTACGTTGACGAGGGTAGCGGAGAGCCAATTGTTTGCCTTCACGGAATGCCGACTTGGGGTTATCTTTATCGAAATTTCATTGAAGTTTTATCAAAAAATTATCGTGTTATAGCACCTGATCAAATGGGTTTTGGTAAAAGTGATGTTCCGCAAGATAAACCATACTTATTGAAACAACATATTGATAATTTAACGAAATTATTACTTAGCTTGGATTTAAAGGATATTACATTTGTTGGACAGGATTGGGGCGGGCCAGTAATGTTTGGTTTTGCAATTGATTATCCCGAGAAAGTAAAACGATTAGTTATAATGAATACAGCAATTGGCATTATGAAAGAAGGAGCTAAACCATGGTATTATGAATTAGAAAAGAGGGGAAAATATGAGAAGTTTTTTTCAAATATGAAGGAGAAAATTCCTAAATTATTTCAAACAGCAATTTATAATAAGGAAAAAATTACACCCACAATGTTAAAAGCATATACAACCCCATTTCCAAACAAGGAATCCTGTATTGGGGCAGTTGCTTGGCCTAGAGATATACCTATTGGAAATTCACATCCAAGTGCAGAAGCTATGCTACATATTCGTGAAAATTTAGATATGTTAGCAGATAAGCCAAAATTATTGATTTGGGGTCTAAAAGATCCAGTATTTCCTCCAAGAGTGATTGATTGGTGGAACAAAATATATCCAGGGATTGAAACGCATAAAATAGAACATGCATCACATTTCTTACAAGAAGACGCTCCCGATAAAATTATTTTGTGGATTGAAAAGTTTCTTGAAAATAATCCATAAAAAGGAAAAAAAAGATAATAAATGCCATGAAGAATAGTGATATTTATCTAAGTTTTGATCTTGATAATACACTAATTAAAAACACTAAAGGAATTATTAACTCCTTCAATTATGCGTTGGAGAAATATAAAAAAGAGAAAATTCCTCCAAAAATAATAAAGCAAATGATTGGAATTCCTTTACGTGAGATGTTTAAAGAAGTAACAAATGAATCTCCTGAAAAATATGTATCCACCTTCCGTGATTTTTATAGAAAGAAGGGAATTTATCAGTCAAAACTAATAGAAGGAGTAAGAAAAAAATTAAAGGAATTAAAAGAAAGTGGTTTTTCTTTAGGGGTATTGTCTTCTAAAAAGCATGAAATGGTCCATAATATTCTAAAAATTTTAAAAATAAACCATTTTTTTGATTTATATTTAGGAGAAACCGAGCAGAGAAAGAAAAAATACGATCCAATTACTAAAAAAATATTAAATGAAAAATTTCCCAGCAAAAAAATAATTGTAATTGGAGATCATATAAATGATCGCAAGGTTGCAGAAATGCTTGGTTGCCCATTTATTGGGCTTTTTACGGGAACAACATCTAAACAAAAATTAATAGATAATCTATTAGTTCCTCATACAGTATTAAAAAAAATAAGAGATATTGATTCCAGTATAATTTATTCAATATTAAAAGAAAAATGAAAAATTACAATTTATTTTAATTGATTCATAATCGGCTTGGAGGATAGTTGAATAGATTGAATCAATCTCAACGTTTTATTTTTTCATTTTCTCGACGTCCTCTTTCCAATTCTTGGAGAAGTTCCTCCACTGTGTTCTTTTTTAAAGATTTAAAACATAAATTAAATTTTTTCCAGTATTTATTATAGTGATAAAAGTTTTTTCTCTCACCAATTATTATTTTCTCTCTTAATAGGAATAATAAAAATTTTTAGGTGTTTGGAAATGTTAGTGATAAAATTTTTCCTTTATCGAATCTTGCAAGGATAAAAAATTACGAGTTAAGATTTAATTTTCTATTTTTTCTAAAATACTATCCTTAATAATTGGTGTAAATTTTTTTAGAAGAATTATATAAAGAATAGTGAAAAAAAATGCTAGAAAAAACGTCATTGGGACAATATAACTCACTTCCATACCAACAGCTTTTCCTAAATGGCGAAATGTTTCTCTACTAAAAGTTTGTTGATCCAAAATCCATGATAAATAGGTAAACCATAAAAAAACTAAAAATAAAGAAGATATCAAAATAATTACTTGATATTTTGCTTGAATTCTTAGTTTTCTTAATTCCTCTTTTAATTTTTCATCTTTCATTCAATTTTTTTTCCTCTTTAAATAACTTTTCAATTTTCTTTTCCGCAGACCTTATAATAAAATAAGACGCTATTGCACCTTCAGCTCCAAAAACTGTGCAGCCTATAGACCAGGCAGAGATTTCAATATCTGGTATTATTTGAATAAGGTCATAGGAGAGCATCGCCGTACCATAAAATAAAATCGAAAGGAAAATAAATTGAAGATATTTTATTACAATAATGAACTTTTGAAGTTTTTCCTTTTCTAAAGTATAAGACAAATAATTCACTCCATGTTTAAAAATAAAATAAACAGAATTTATTTAAAAACATTATGAGAATATGGTTTAAAAAAGAATTTGTCAACTAATTTACTGAAATTTGCAACCAATCTTTTTTTTTATAATATTTTCATATTAATACTAGAAATTTATTTATGAAATTCAAAATTTCAGAAAATAATAAATTCTCGTCAGGAATTTTTAATATGGGATGATCGCTGTTTTCTAGCCATAATTTCCTCTTATTTTCGGACATCATCATTTCATAAATCTCTTCCATGCTCGAGGATTTAATCACGCTATCTAATCTTCCTTGAATTAATAGAGTAGGACAGGTAATTTTCGGGTAATATTTTTTAAATTCTTTAATTATTTTGAATAGTCTTGTTCCAGCTTTTAGAGGAAATTTATCATATCCCACCCACGCACCATCTGTTTCTTTTTCAAATTCATCTATAGGAAGAGGATAAGATTTAATAAAATATTTTACTAACGGAAGCAATTTTGGTAAGATTCCTTTAACTCCTATGGGAGCACTTATGGTAAATATTGCATCGGGATTTTTTGTAGCACCTAAATATAAACTGAAAATTGCTCCCATGCTATGCCCTCCAACAACTATCTTTTTTACTTTTTGCTTTAAGAAATTATATTCAACTTCAAGATCTTCCATCCAAGCAGAGATCGGTGTATCTTTCAATTCTTCTGGTGTTGTTCCAAATCCGGATAACAACGGAACTCTAACTGTAAAACCTCCTTCATTATGTAGAAATTCTGCCATTGGCTTTAAATCGGCTGCAGTTCCGCCACCTCCTCCATGTAATAATAAGACACCAATATCATTTCCTTCAAAATAGAAAGGACCAGCACCTGCCATTATATTACGATTAGAATTGTCCATTTTAATTTACTCTTTTATCATATTGTATTTATTAATATAATATGAAAAACGGTTATTTTTAATTTCCCTTCTTATTCATTTTTTTTTTAAAATTTTCTTTAAGATAAATCTATGCACTCTTTATATTTGTAGAGACGAAAAAATATTATATTTTATACTAATGAGGCTTGCTGAATAAATACAGCTGAAGAAAAGGGGGAATCTATAAAAAAGAAGAATTTTTAGTTTTTTTTTAATTTTTTTTTAATTTATTTTTAATTTATTTCTCATTTATTTCTCATTTTTTTCGGATTCTTCAGGTGATATTTCGGATAAAGTATCAATTAATTCATCTTTTGATGGTTTTAGTTCTAGTTGTTTTTCTGGTTGTTCATATTTCATCTTCCCTTTAAAAAGTTTAGCAATAGGATCTAATTCTTCATTGTAGAGGGCTTTTAATAAAACTTTACTCGAAAGAATTTCAACATCAGGAGATTTTTTCTTCTTTAAAGTCTTCTTGAATTTATGAATTTTTCTAACAGATGGTGGGAATTTAAGCACCCTTTGATAAGCAACAAAATAACTGCCTAGGGCAACTATACCGGCAACAGAAGCAAACAATAAAAGCCAAATTATTAAAGTTTCTTCGGAAGGTTTAATTGCATTTAAGGTTATTCTATAACGTTTAAAGTCATAATCGTCGCCTGCAAAAACAGAAATAGTTATGATATAAGTTCCTTCAGGCACATTTGTCAAAGCAACCTCATAAATTCCATCATTATCTGGATCTGTCAGCTCTCCTTGTGCAAAATCGGTACTATATGTAACAATGGCATTTTTAATGGGGATATTATTATCTAAATCTGTTAAATTGATTTTTAATGTAATGGTATCCCCTGGAACCGTATTTATCACAAGTTCTCCCGATACTGTTGTAATATTCGTTTTTATTCTATTTACTTGTATTGTTAAAAGAATCGTAGAGGATTGATAATTTGTTTTATTCACATAAATCGTCAAAAATCTTATGCCAATATCTAACTGGCTTGTATTGATAATAATCGAGTATTGCTTTAAAAGAAGATTTTCGATTAAAGGTACATTAAATCCTTCTCCTACTAATTTCACTGTACCATTACTAATGTGAATATTGGTAGTATTATCGATGAAATTAATAGAAATATTCAAAGTATGACCAATAGGAAGGTCTATAAATCCTCCTATTGTTTCATTATTTTCATTTAAAAATACATTTAAGTATGTTTCTCTGTCAAGTATCTTGATTTTAATAACAACTATTTGAGATGAATAGTTTACTTTTTGAGCTGAAATGGTTAAATAATAAACTCCAACAACTAAAGCTGCAGTATTTAAAGTTACCGTATATTGTTGACCGCTTTTCATTAGTGTTTCTGAAATTCCTGTCCCTGTTAAAAATACTGAAGCACCTTCGATAAAACAATCCATATCTATATCGTTGTATGATATGCTGATAGTTAAAAGTTCATTCCAGGCAATTTCGTAAGATTTTTCACTCGTTTTGTTTTCTCCATTTATAAATATCTCTAAATCTGTTTCTCTATTGTTAATAATTATCGTTAATCCCTCTGAAGCAGAAGTATAATTATTCTTTTCAGCAGAAATGGTTAAATACATAATACCTGGGCTAAAATCTGTTGTATTAATTGTTATTGTATATATTTTACCAATTTGATTCATATCTATTGAGAATCCAGTTCCTGTTAGACTAATATTGGCATTTTCAATAAAATTTTTAGTTTCAGTATCATTATATGTTATACTGATAGTTAAA
>JAHLWE010000241.1 GCA_019058135.1 Promethearchaeota archaeon
CAAGCAAGACAGTGGAGTTTAAGTTTTATTGGAGAGATAACTCGAATAAAAAGCAGTTTTGATTTCGAGGAATATTCTGATGCTATTGTTAGAACTCAATTTGCTGTTGAGAAACTTAATAAAGTTATTTTAATTTTATTTGGATTAAAAATTAAAAAAACTCATACTCCATCAGAAGCTATTAATGAAGATTTAATTTCTGAAAGAATAAAGATTTTAGATGAAGAAACAAAGAAATTGTTATCAAAAATAACAAAGTCAACTAGAAAATTTGAAAAATTAGGGACTACTCCAAGAGATGGGTTTGTTAGAGAAAACGGATTAGTATTACCAGAGGAGCTTTATTCTTCAAAAGAGGATATAGAGCATTTGTTAAATGAATTCTTAATAATTTCAGAGGATTTTTTAATATTACTTAAAGGAAAATTTTCAAGAAATGAGACAATTAAAGTGATTATAAAAAAATTAAGCAAATGTGTAGGAGAATATAAAGCATGGATAGAGAAAAAATAAACTTAGATTTCATTCAAAATGGATACTTTAGTAAGCTTATTAATAGATATATTGAAAGGTTATTAGATTTAAATGAAATAAATGTTTTTGGTGTGTTGCTTTTTGGGTCAGTAGCTAGAGGTGAAGAAAAGAGAAATAATGAATATACCAGTGATATTGATCTTCTTATAATAATAGAGGAGCAAGGTTTGCCTGAAAAATATATTGATCGTATCTCATTTGAAGTTGAATTAATGTTTGGCTATGATCGAGGTATTGAAGCAATATGGTGGAATTTATCTGAACTTAATACTGCTTTAAATAATAAAATGTCGATGATTTTGGATGCTATGGATGAGGGAAAAATATTATACGATCCAAAAAAAATTTTAAAAAATGCTCGTGAATCTTTATTAAAAGAATTAAAATTAATTGGAGTTAGAAAAAGGAAGAATTCATGGGTTTGGCCTTTAGAGAAAATTGGGGATAAAATTATTTTTTAAAAAAGAATAAATATTTTGGATTATCCCGAGTATATGGTAAAAAATTCAGGTGGGATTGTTATTAATTTAACTTATTTTTTTATTCAATTTCTAAATTAGTCGTATACAAAAAGTTATAAATGTATACTCTATTGAATTATTAGATGACTATTGTAATTTGCGATTCTTCAATATTAATACTTATATCAAAACTAGAGATGTTGGATTTATTAATTGAAGCATTTGGGAGTGTAATGATACCTCAAGCAGTTTATATTGAATCTGTTGAGAAAGGAAAGAAATTTAAAAAAATGGATGCCTTTTTAATTGATAAAAAAATTAATGATGGAAAAATAATAGTTGAAAATATAAAGAATTTAACTGAAAAAGAGAAACTTATGAAGGATTTTAATATACATGAAGGTGAATCAGAAGCAATTATTCTATATTTAGAAAGAAAAGCAGAGCTATTAGGAACTGATGACTATAGAACATTAAAAGTTTGTAAAATTCTTGATATTAAATATTTTACGACTCCATTATTTATTATACGATCTTATTCAAAAAAGAAACTTTCAAAAAATATATCTTTGTTAAAATTTAAAAAATTGCAAGAATTTGGATGGTATAAAGAGGAGCCAATTTTAGAATTTAAAAATAGAATAGAAAATATGGAGGTATAAAAAATGGGTAGAGTTATATCTGTAAGAATTAATGAAAGTTTGGAAGAGATTATCAAAAGATATTCAGAAATAAAAAAAGCAGAACAATCAGATCTAATTAGGGATTTAATCACTAATGGAAGTATATACTTAGCGATAAAAGGTTATGCTAAGGGCAAGTATTCAATTGGAAAAGCTGCATATCTTGCAAATATTCCATTATCAGAATTCATGGATTTAATCATAGATTTAGGAATTAAATCTAAGATAAGTAAAGAAGATTTACTTGAAGGTTATGAGAATTTAAAACAAATTTTTTAGTCTTTTTTTCTGATTAAAAGTTAATTTGCCATTGAAAATGATGTTTTAATCCTTCAGAGACTTTTATTTTTGGTGAATAGTCTAAGATTTTTTTTGCTCTATCGACGTTAGAGTATGTGATATCGACATCACCCAGTTGTTTCTCAATAAATTGAATTTTCTTCTGTCTATTTGCGATGGCGTACATTTGATTGACTAATTCATTTACGGTTATCGGACTCGAGCAGCCGAGGTTAAACACCCCTCCAACTGCATCTGGTATTTCTCCTGCGGCGATTACTCCATTAATTATATCTGAAATGTACGTGAAATCTCTAAGTTGTTCTCCATCCCCAAATATGGTTATTCCTTGGTCATTAAGGATGAAATCAAAAAATTTTCGAATTGCCATATCGGGGCGTTGGCGGGCGCCATACACGGTAAAAAAGCGTAGTGAGGTGATTGGTAGTCCATATAGTCTGTGATAAAACTCGGCGTATTTTTCGCAGCATAGTTTTGACACGGCGTATGGTGAGATTGGGTTTTTGGGGTGGTTTTCATCTACGGGGGTATATTCTGGATTGCCATAGACGGAGGATGAGGAGGCATTTACAATTTGTTTTATACTTTTATTTAAACAGAATTCAAATAATTTAACGGTTGATTTGATATTGTTGTCCATTACTTCTATTGGATGGATAATTGAATAGCGTACGCCCGCTTGAGCCGCCAGATGGAATATTATATCGATGTCATGGTCAATTTCTTGTAGAGTAGAATCATCTCTGAGGTCTTTCTTAATTAAAATGAAGTCTTTTCTATTCTCATATTTTTGAGTTAAATCGAGCAAATTTTTTTCTTTCCCAGTGTAATATTCATTGAAGTTATCGATTAGTATTAAGAAATTTCCGTTTCCGATTAATCTTTCCGATAGGTGTGAGCCTATAAAACCGGAGGCTCCAGTTATCAGGATATTTTTATTTTTTATCATCGATTCATCGTTAAAATTGTTTGCACTATTAAATTTATAAACGGTGTGATTAGTTTTTTACTATAAAAAATAAATATTCAAGATTTAAAATATTAATATTATCGGAGTTATTTATTCTTAAACTAAGATAATATTATTTTCCAAATTATTTCATAAATCAAGGTATTTTTAAATGTTCGAGAAACAATCACCCCAGCAATTAGCCGAGGAGGCAGTTCGGCATTTAGATTTAGCCGAAATGTATGAGTCTCAGCAAAATTGGGCAAAAGCCATTGAAGAATATTCGAAGGCTGTTGAATTATTAAAACTAAGTGGATTATTATCGCTTCATATTGATGATATAAATGAGCGAATTGTACATTTATCTCAAATCTCTCAACAAGAGAAGGCTTTGCAGCGAAAAGAAGTCGAAGTTGAGCTTTCTGGTTTAAGAGATGAAGCATTCCACTTTTTGGATAAGGCAAAGTCTTTAGAAGTCGATGGTCGTTATCAAGAAGCCATATCTTGTTATTCTTCAGCTATAAAGTTATTGGAACAAGCTAAATGGGATGATAGTTTATTAGGACAAATCAAGTTAAAACTTGAAAAATTAGTGGATATCTTCAAACAGCAACAAATTATAGCCCATCAAAGATCATTACGGGCTGAACAGGCACCCATCAAGGTTGAAAAGTCTTTTGGAGCTCTGGAAACCACAATTGTTCCTGCAGGACTTGATAAACGAAGTAAATTACGAATGGAATTTGAGACTCAAAAACGAAGGGAAGAGGTTATACAAAATCGTGCTTTTGAATCGATTGATATGGGTAAAAAATTTTTGGAGGAAAAGAATTTTGATGTAGCAAAATCAAAATATCTCGAAGCTTTAGATCTATTGAGATCTATTGGATGGACTGACGAGAATTTGTCTTATTTATATAGCGATATTGATTCGATTGAAAGGCAGAGGGTAGCATTTGAAAAAGCAGAAAGTCAGAAAGTTGAGCAAGCTGCTAGAGTTACACCCCAACCCGTTACTTCGGAAACAACTCCTCAGAAAGAAATAGTTCCAGAAATTATGGACGTACAATCAAAAGCAATAATGAAATATGAAGCGAAGAAAAGACGTGAGGATGAGGTTCAAAAGAAAGCATTTGAATTGATGGATGAGGGTGAGCGTTTAATAAAAGTCAAGGAATATGAAGAAGCCATGGAAAAGTATGGTATGGCTGGGCAGCTCTTAGAATCTATTGGGTGGGCTGACCAATTAGTTCATATTAATAAAATCATTGATAAGATAAATAAAGATAGAGTAAATTATAAAAAGTTGCAAGCACA
>JAHLWE010000242.1 GCA_019058135.1 Promethearchaeota archaeon
CTAACAAGATAGAAAATGGTGCCATTACTTTTTACTTCTTGATTATCAGTATAAGTTAGCCATTGAGGAATTGATATAGCAAGTAGAAAATGAAGAATAGTAAATATAATAATTATTTTTAATTTCTTCTTAAGTTAAATAGTTCCTTTATTTTCTAATAAAATAAAACTTATATTATAAATTTTTATGCAGATCAATTAAAATTCTTAATTTTTATAATTCCATATAGAGAAAGTTATGAGTAGATATATCTTTGCTTTAATTTAAATAACTAAACTTTTAAAAGATTAAACTCTTACAAATTGATATGAAAACAATTAAAATAAAAGAGTTCTCATTTTCTAAATATCATGGTTTAGGGAATGATTATATCATAATTAATGATTTAATTTCAGTTGTTCCCGAAGAAAAAAAGGGAATTTTGGCTAAAAAATTATGCGAACGACGTTATTCAGTTGGAGCTGATGGATTGATTTTTGTCAGTAATTCTGAAAAATATGATATAAAGATGCGAATTTTTAATAATGATGGTTCTGAAGCAGAAATGTGTGGAAATGGAATGAGGTGTTTTTCAAAATATGTATTTGAAAATAATCTTGTTGATAAAATTTCATTTAAAGTTGAAACTTTAAGAGGATTAATAATTCCAGAATTGGTTGTAGAAAATGGAAAGGTAATTGAAGTCAAAGTTAATATGGGAATACCTCTTTTGGAATGTGATAAGATTCCAGTAATTCCCGGTAAAGATCCGATGCATTGTATTGATGAGAAGATTCAAGCTGGAGAAAAAAATTATAATTTTACAGCGGTTTCTATGGGAAATCCACATGCCGTTATTTTTAAGGAGGGTGCTTTAGACAAACAAGAAGTGGATAAATATGGGAGTATAATCGAATCTCATGAAAGATTTCCTAATAAGACAAATGTTGAATTTGTCAATGTAATATCAAGTCAAGAAGCGCAAATAAAAGTATATGAACGTGGTGTGGGGATTACAATGGCTTGTGGAACGGGTGCTTGTGCTTCAGTGGTTGCAGGAACTATTCTAGATAAATTCAAGATAAATAAACCAGTTACAATTCATATGGATGGTGGTGATTTAATTATTACAGCAAGTGATGATGGGGTTTATATGGAAGGACCAGTAGAAAAAGTTTACGATGCTAAAATTGAAAACTTTGAAATTTAAACTACTAGTTCGGAATTTTAATTAATCAATTTTATCTTCGTCTTTTAAGTTTCTTTAAATCTTTTTTAATATTAAAATAATAAATTAGTTAAAATACCACTTCATTTTAAAAGAATGAGATTAATATGGAAAATTCTGATTGGTTAAAACGAAAGCATTTGGAATATATTAATGATCAGTTATATTTTGGCGGAATAAGAACAATAGATTTAGCGAATCAATATGGAACCCCTATTTATGTTATAAACGAAGAACTCATACGAGACAGGTACAGGGCGTTAAAAGAAGTAATCTCAATGGAATATACCAACAATAGAATACACTACTCAGTTAAAGCAAATACAAATCTTGCTGTTCTAAAAATTTTAGAATCAGAAGGTGCATCTGTAGATTGTGTATCAACAGGTGAAATTTACCTCTGCCTTATTGCTGGGTTTTCTCCCGAGAGAATCATCTATACAAGCAATAATATTACAAACGATGAGCTACGATATGCTTTAGAGAAAAATGTAATTATAAACCTTGATCATGGCAGTCAACTGTTAAGATTGATTAAAATTGCCGATGAACTGGGTATTAATACAAAATTCATCTCATTTAGAGTGAACCCCGAGATTGGTGGTGGGTATCATGACCATTGTATAACAGCGGGAAGGCATGTTAAATTTGGTATACTTGAAGAAGATATCGTAGACGCATATAAACTAGCAATTGAAAATGGGTTTACTAATTTTGGTATTCATATGCATATTGGTTCCGGAATTCTTGAAATTCTAACATTCAAAAAGTCTGCAGAAAAATTTCTTTCCATTGTTAAGAAAGTACGACAAGAAACAAATATCCCATTTGATTTCATAAATGTTGGAGGAGGTCTTGGGATTCCATATAAACCGTCAGAAAATCCGCTTAATCTAATAGAATTTTCAACAACAGTTTTATCAATATTTAAATCATCAATATCGGATATGGGATTAGATAATCCAACTTTTTGCATTGAGCCAGGACGTTTCTTAACTGCTGAAGCTAGTATAATTCTTGTTGAAGTTAATACAATTAAAAAAACTAAAGACAAAAACTTTATTGGAACAAATGGCGGTTTAAATATCTTAATTCGACCGACTATGTATGATTCTTATCATCATATCATTAATTGCATCAATAAAAACCGAGATAAAATGATCCAAGGAGATATAGTTGGACAAATCTGTGAATCTGGTGATGTTATTGGCAGAGATAGAAATATTATTGAACCTGAAGAGGGAGATTTTCTGGCAATTTTAGATACTGGAGCATATGGATTTTCTATGGGAAGTATATATAATTCAAGACCTAGACCGGCTGAAATTCTGATAAATAAGGGAAAATCATATGTTGTAAGAGAACCCGGTTCATTTTATGATTTAGAAAGATCTCAACATATTCCAGATTATTTAAAAAAATAATTCTACAATCCAAAAATTATTTAATATAATTTACTCTATTTTATTATTAGAAGCAAATTGGGCTGGATACCTTCAATTTGTTTCGATGATGAGATTGCGTGTTGAAATTATTCTAAATAAGAATAATTAATGAAAGAACTAGATCTGCTCTGAAAATTAAGTATGAAATAAATGCTGAAATAAAATTCATATTTTTTTTAACAAAAAGTAAAGATAATCATAAATTATTTATTCATAATATTTCTAATTATTATATTAGAATCAAGTTAATTTGAATGCTACAATCTTACTTTTAATCATACGCAATAGAATGTGATTGTTAATGTTAGTTTATGAAAGAATAATAGAGAAAATCAATGAAAATATAGATAAAATAAAAAAGTATGATGTAAAGAAGATTGGATTATTTGGCTCTTATCTTAGAAATCAACAGAATTCAGAAAGTGATGTTGATATTTTGGTAGAATTTGAAAAAGATGGAATAACTTTTGATAATTATATGGATTTAAAATTTTTTTTAGAAAAACTATTTAATAATAAAGTAGATCTTGTAATCGGCGAAGATATTAAACCTGCTCTAAAAACTTCAATTTTAAGGAGTGTAAAGTATGCAAAGGGACTTTAATACTTATCTTCAAGATATTATTGATGCTATTCAAAAAATTGAAAAATATACTAAAAACTTCTCTTTTGAAAATTTTCTAATAGATGAATTAATTCAAGATGGCGTTTTGAAAAATTTGATTATTATTGGTGAAGCTGTGAAAAACATTCCAGAAGATATTAAGATAATAAATTCTGAGATAGAATGGAAAAAAATTGCTGGTTTAAGAGACATTTTGATTCATTCTTATTTTAAAATAAATTTAAGAATTATTTGGGATATTATCAATAATAAGATTCCAAAATTGAAAATTCAATTACTGGAATTAATAAATCTTAAAAAAGAATAAAAATTTAGAGAAATCTATTCTATTACTTTTTTATTTTCTCCTTTTTAATTTAATCTTAAGACTTCTTGAGTTGAGAAAATTATTTTCTTTACTTTTCTTTTGAAATAATTTAATTTTAGGAAGGAATCTTCCTGTTTTTTTTACATAATTAGAATAAATTTCTCCAAACCTCTCTTCCATTAATTCTTCTTCAGCTTTTGCTTGAGTTGGAAGTGCAAACCAAGCTATTAAACCAAATATTGTTAACCAAATTCCTGTTGTAAGAAAGAGCAAAATTGTTTGAACTACTTTGATGATATACATAGGATGTCTAACCCATTTATATAGTCCCCCAGTAGCTAATACATATTTATCTTTTATCGGTTTATAAGCGGCCGTATAATTTACATTATATATGAAAACTGAGGTTCCTAAACCATTGATAATCCACATTGCGATAAGTCCTGACCAATTCAACCATATAGGAAGTGGAAAGGTAATAAATGGTGAGAAGGCATCCCAAAAATCGAAAATGCATAGTATTAACACGGAAATTATAGTAAAACTATTAGTACCTAAACCGATCGTAACCCCCCACTTTGACCATCTCGAGCCGGGCGCCTTTAAATCTTTAATATTATTATTCTCACTAAGAATGGATCCTTCAGGTAAACGATTACCTCGTTTCCATTTATTTATTACTAAAATTATTATAGAAACCGCCCAATCTCCAAAAAATCCTATCAATAATTCGAAACGTCCAAGCATAATTTTTAAATAAAATGTATAAAATTAATTTCCTGGTACAATATAAGAACTTAATCAATAATAAAAAAAAATTGATTAAAAATTTATTCATTTAATCCTAAGATTTCTTGAGTTGATATAATTCTAGCATCATCTTTGTCAACTTTATATAAATATTTAATTGCATTAATTGCACCATTAGTTAAAGCATCCCTGCTATGTGCTACGTGTTTAAATTCTATTCTTTCGCCAAGTCCTGCAAATAAAATAGTGTGTTCTCCTAAAATATCTCCTGCTCTTATAGCATGAATTCCAATCTCTTTTTTAGCACCAAGTTTTCTTTTATTCGGACCCTTATCTCGTCCATATTTTGCAACGTCCTCTAATCTTCACTTCACCTTATATTAAAATTCACTTTTTCCTTGCCACTTATATAAGCTAGTAAAATCATAGAATCCAATCTATTAATTAAAAATTAAAATCTTAAATGTTAAAAAAACTTATGACCTTGTGGAGTCATATCGAAAATAGTCTGAAATTGAATATGTCAAAGCTAAAACAGAGTTAGAATTAGTTTTAATTTTCATTATTCAATTAGGATTTATAACAGACTTTTATTCTTTTATAGAAAAGTTTGAATACGGAATGTTCCTTCAATATTTAGATAATATTAAGAATTTATTCATAGAACAATCAAATTATTCAGAAGAACGACAAGAAATAACAAGGAGAGAGTAATTTATTATTTAGCTAGTATCAGGATCTTATTAATAGAGTAGTAAATTCACATTATTTTTACTTTAAATACTAAATTTTCGGAGGGTAAAATCAGATTCTGCGAACCAAAAGACATCAAACAAAATCTTAGACAAATCACAAAATGTTCAAGGGGGAGAAAATTTTTGCTCAATTCGTCCACAAAATAATGGAGTGAATGATATAAATAATAGTCAAATGGATTATAGTTTAAATTAAACAAATTTTTGCAGATCACCTTTAGCAAATAATAGTGGAGGTAAAGAGGGTTCTTCATAAGAATCAGTGGAGTTAATAAATGGTGATAAAAAATTAAATCAAAAAGAAAAAATTATGTTACCTGAAGAGAAATCTTCTACAGAAGAAGCAGTTGATACATCCATGTATAAAAAGGAGAAAGATGAAACTAATAGTTCTGCTTCTAGATTTTCTACTATTAAATCATACGATAAAAATGAACCAATTTGGAAATTCATTTATAAATTTATTGGTAATAATTCTGAAGAATTGCTCCTTCTCAGAGATAAATATGATACTGATGATGAATTTTTCACATATCTATCTGAATTATTAATAGATAAATTATCTATTCAAACCAGATTGTTAAAGAATTTGCATCGAAATACCATAAAGGCACTACCTAAAGTTATCATTGCCATATTTTTATTATATTTTCAAAAAATTAAGTCAATTACAGGTGATGAATTAGAAGAAAAGTCTGGAATGGTAGGGCAATATAAAAAATTGAGGGCAATAGCAGATCATCTTGGTTTGGAATTACCCTTTATTATGGGCGACGTTGTTGAAGGAATTTTAGAAGAAAAAAAGGATGATATTTTTAAAGGTAAATTCTTTCCCTCTCAAGAGAATGTATGTAGACTCGCTAAGAGACTAACACCTTCTAGAAAAATGGTTAAGACTATCTCTAGATGGATTCAGAAGAATTCTGTTTATCATAATTTGACTGAACTTAAACAAATTGTTTATGAGAAAAAAGAAAAAAATTCAAAAAAAGGAGAGGAGAGACTTGTATTATTAGATCGAAATAAAGATAAACATAGTAAAGAAATTAGGAAAGTTTGTGATGAGATTATCCGAAGAGGCCCAGAAATAAATTCTTATGCAGATATAAGAAGGAATATTAGAGTAGATGTTTCACAATATTTTAGGAATGATCATCGTCGCTATATTAAGCTTTCGGAATTTTTAAAAATACAAAATTTGTATGGAAGACCTATACCGCATAAAAAATACGTCAAATGTTTCACGACTGATAAATGGATTTTTCTCTGGCAAGATTCTGAAGGAGAGCCTATAACTAAAAAACAGGCTATAAATCTGGCTTCCAAATATCTACTTAAAGAGATTTTAAAAAATGACACCAATATGTATAAATTGGATTATGTCAATAATGTGTTAGGTCGAAATGATTATACTTCTGCTTTAGGTGTGAGAGGAATTAGATATAATGAAGTCTTAGCAAAATTAGGACTAGAGATGCATTCAGAACCTGGAAGATGGGAAGATCTTAATTGGAGTTTAGATAAACACTCGCGAAAATATGAAGAGGCTTTAGCTAATGCAGCAAGATATCTTAAAGAATTAATGGTAGATTATGATTATGAAGTCACTAAAATTCCTTCTCAACAATATATCGTAAATCAGCACGAAGATTTTTATGGAGCTCTTAAAAGATATCGACTTGATTTTTATGATGTATTAAGAAAAGCTGGCTTTCCAGAGGATAAATTCAGAAAAAAATGGTGGCTCTTTGATAATGATGAACAAAGTAACCTTCTTACACCTCAAGAACAAGAAAAAAAAATCTTCCAGTTTTTCAATGATAAAATTTTGCCAATATATATCGACAAAGATTTAATTGAGGGGAGTCTTGGACCAAGCTATGATGAAGCGATAGAAGGTTTGAAGGACACCGAATTTCATGGTTTTGTAAGTGCAATAAATGCGAGGGGAGTTACACATGGAAATCTTCTATTATCGGTTGGACTATCACCACGGATTACACCAAATCAACAAGCAGGTAATGCTTTTCATTGGATTGCTGAAAACCTTTTTATGAAGCATACAAGAATAGATAATTGCTGTAAATCTTATTATGAATTCAAAATTAACGACGAGAATTTTGTTAGACCGGATAATACTATTATTGTGAATGAAGATTTTCTCAAGCTTTCAGAATTTACAAGGCGAATTCCGACAAAAATTAAGTATATTCACATTGATTATTATTTGTTTCATTCAAATAAGAGATCACAATATAAATATGATCGAGGTTATCAAAGCAAAGATTCAATTTTATTATTAGTTCCACTTAATATTAAAAAAAGTAGAAAAACACAACTCAAAAACATCAAAATTCTTTCGGTTTACGATTTTTGTGATTTTTTTGGTTTTTCTGATGAAAAAAGAGAGGTTATCATTCATTTTGCACGATTAGCATTAGGTTCAGTTAGGGGGACAGCTGATAGCTTAGAAAAATTGTCGATATTAAAGCAGAAAGCTGATAAGTATAAAAATGAACTACAAAATAATCCAAAGATTAATTTTACTTTATAAAAAAATTAAAGATTAAGAACATCTTTCATTTCGAAAATTTTATTTTCTTTTTGTTTCGCAATAAATTTTATTGCTCGTATTGCTCCTGTAGCAAAACAATTTCTATTTATTGCAGTATGCTTTAATTCGATATATTCGCCAGAACCAGCATATATTATTTTATGTTCTCCAACTATATCACCAGCACGTATACAATGAATCCCTATTTCATTTTTAGCGCCTTTTTCTCTTAATCCTTTACCCCTGGTTCGCCCATATTTAGTTATATCCTCCTTTTTTACTTCTAACGCTTCACAAATGGTGTCAAGTATTTTAAGAGATGTCCCACTGAAGTTATCTTGTTTTCGATTATGATGGGTTTCAATAATTTCAATATCCCAATCGTTTAAATATTTAGTTAAAATTGATGCCATTTTGAACAAAATGTTTACACCCGTTGCCATATTAGGCGAAATCACTGCTGGAGCCTTCTTTGTTTTTACAAGCTTTTCGAATTCATCGAGAAAATCTTGGGTCATTGCTGTTGTTCCAATTACGCATTTAATTCCGTTTTCAACGCAGATTTTGCAATTTTTTTCTGTTGCTTTTGCCACAGTAAAATCTACGACAACATCTGGCTTAGTTTCGACTATAACTTCTTGAAGATAATTAATATCACTGATTTTTATTTTATTTGGATCATTCACACCTGAAATAAAACCTAAATCATCGCCGATATGGGTGACATCACAAGCAGCGACAACATCTATTTCATTGTCTTTTAATGCTAAGTTACTAATCAGCTTACCCATTGATCCAGTCGGTCCTAAAATTAATAATTTAATCAAAATTGAATAAACCTCCATTAATTAAATTAAACCTAAACTTTCTAATACATCTTTTATTTTCTTTTGATTAATATCTAATGGTGGAGTTAATGGTAGTCTCATACGTTTATTCATTAAACCGAGCAATTCAGCCGCAAATTTTACCGGACCTGGATTTGTTTCAACAAATAATACTTTAAAAAGATCATAATATAGTAATTGCTGTTCCCTTGCATTATTCCAGAGATCTCTCTTCATCGTTTCGTAAAATTCGACCATTTTAAACGGGATTATGTTCGATGCGACACTAATTACTCCCTTACCACCCAGAGCCATAATGTGAAAAGTCAGTGAATCATCTCCGCTAAGGACGATAAAATCATCAGGGCATAATTTGAAAATCTTAGTGATTTGGTCAATGTTTCCACTTGCGCATTTTATCCCCACAACATTATCATTCTTTTTTGCAATAGTAGCTACCGTTTCTGGATTAATATTCCTAACCGTACGTCCCGGAACATTATACACAATTATTGGTATCTTAACTTGCTCAGCAATTGTATTATAATGTTCAATAAGTGAATGTTGAACGGGCTTGTTGTAATAAGGAACGACAATTAATGCTCCATAGGCTCCAGCTTTCTCTGCTC
>JAHLWE010000243.1 GCA_019058135.1 Promethearchaeota archaeon
AGGTGATTACAATAAGAATTTTTATTAAAAGTTCATTTTATTGAAATTTTTTAATTTTATTTGTATATAAATTAGCAGTTATTTTATTTCGTCAAATGAGTCAAAAAATGTGTATTAAATTTAATTACTATATTAATAGAGATTTATGGAAGTTTTATTTATTATAAATTAAAGAAATTAATTATTATGAAGTCTAATTTACTAAAAGATAAAATTGCAATTGTAACGGGCGCTTCAGGTGGAATTGGTCAAGAAATTGTTAAATTATTGGATCAAAACGGAATTCGCTTAGTTATTACGGATATTGATGAGGAAAGACTTAATGAAATTGGGAAAGAACTTTCTCAGGAACCTTTAACAATTCAATGTGATATAACAAAACTTGATCAAGTCAAGAATTTAATATCTCAGACATTAGAAAAGTATGAAACAATAGATATTCTTATAAATACAGTGGGGACCATAGTACCTGCACTTTTTGAAGATGCTACTTATAAGGACATAGAAAAACAGATTAGTGTTAATTTGATGGGTATAATACGCTGTATCAAAGAAGTGATTCCGGTAATGAAAAAAGCTGGAAAAGGAAATATTGTAACGATTTCATCTCTCGCTGGTATTGTCACCGAAACATATAGTTCGATTTATACAGCGACAAAGTTTGCACTTAGGGGGTTGGGCTTTACTTTAAATCTTGAGCTTAAAAAATACAACATAGCTGTTTCAACTATTTTTCCTGATTCAGTTGATACTCCCATGCTGGAATTCGAAGCAAAACATGGGGGCTCACCTCTAACTTTTCGTGCTGAACCAGTAAAACCTGAGAAAGTTGCTAAGTTAGTATTAAAAGCCATTGTCAAAAAGAAAGTTGAATTATACATTCCCAGATCTGAAGGAATTCTTTCTAAATTTATCATGTGTTTTCCTAAGGTAGTTCAAAAACTCTGGCCGAGATTTGAAAGGAAGGGAGAGAAGAAAAAAGAGGAGTTTATAAGAAATTTAGAAAACTAATTTTTTCAAAAACTTAAACTTATGATACTTTTTTACTTTGAAATTTTTCATATAAGGAATTTTATTAGAGAATCTAAATATCCTTCTGGCTTTTCATATCCTAATAGATTTAAAATTGTAGCTGATATATTACCTAACCCAGGTTCTTTAATTTCATTATTAATTGTATATTCCCTGTTGTAGTCAAAATCGATAATAGCGAACATCACTGGATTTAAAGTGTGGGCTGTTTTATATTTCATCATTTCGTCAAGATTTCCATGATCAGCTGTAACAATTGCAATACTTTTTAATTTTTTAACCAATTGAACTAATTGAGAGACACAATCATCAACGGTCTCAGCAGCAACGATAGCTGCATCTATATCTCCCGTATGCCCGACCATATCACCGTTCGCAAAATTCACTCGTAAATATTTATATTTATTTGATAATAGAGCTTTTTTGGTTTCCTCAAGTACTTCATAAGCTTTCATTTTAGGATTGGTTCTAATCATTTCTGACGGATCAGATTTTATCTCAATATATTTTTCATAATTAGGATCGATGTAACCTTCATTATTACCATTCCAAAAATAAGTTACATGCCCAAATTTATGGGTTTCTGCGATTGTAAATTGGGATATGCCCATTGTGCAGATATATTTTCCCGAAGGATTTGAAATTCGGGGTGGTTCAATTAAAAAATTTTTAGGTATATGAGATTTCTCATCATATTCTAATAATCCATAATATTTTACTTGAGGAACTTCTACACGATCAAATTCGTCAAAATCTGATTCTTTAAATGCTCGTGAGATCTGAATTGCACGATCTCCTCTAAAATTAAAAAACAAAACTGCATCATTGGATTCTATTTTGCCAACTGGGTGATTATTTTTATCTATAATAACAAAAGAAGGTAGATATTGGTCTGAAATCTCTTGATCTAGCATTCTTGCAGTATTTATTGCTTCTTCAGCAGAAAAAAAATATCCAGGATATTCTGGAAAAATATCGGGGATACCTCTTACGTGAGCATTCCAACCATTCTCAACTACTTTCCAATCAGAATTATATCTATCCATAGTAACATGCATTCTTCCCCCACCTGATGCGATTTTATAATCCATATTAAAATCAGAATTAAGATCAACGAGATTTCTCTCCAATAAATCTACATATACGAGTGCAGATTGCGGAAGTACATCCCTACCATCCAATAGGATATGAACTCTAACTTTTAAAATATGACTTTCAGCCGCTCCTTTTAAAAGATTAAAAAGTTGAGAAATATGACTATGAACATAACCATCTGAAAGTAATCCAATAAAATGTAAAGCGGAATTGTTATCATGAATAAATTTTACAAGTTCTTTCCATTTAAGAGAATTAAATAATTGTTTTGATAAAATTGCTTCTTTCGCTAAAAATGCTCTTTGTTTGACAACTTGACCTCCACCCATAGCATTATGTCCTACCTCACTATTTCCCATCTCATTATCTGTTGGTAATCCAACTGCAGTACCATGTGCTTTCAATTCACAATATAAATTCATTTTTGGACATTCTGTTTGTAACATATCCAAGTAAGGGGTTTTCGCGAGAAAAAAGGCATTACTATTATCTTCTCTACCCAGACCGATTCCATCCATTATAATTAGAAGCAATGGACCATCTCTACCAGAAAAGTTTTTTAGCCGTTTTAATTGGAATTCTTTCAATTTTGATTATCCATTTATTTATAAGAGTTTTTTCTTTAAAGAAATATAGTAAACAAGAAAGAAATTATTATATTTTAAAATACCTAAAATTATCCTATAATTAGTGATTCAAATATGAATACTTTAGAAAAATTAGAAGAAATAAGGAAAAAGTTGGAATTTAGACCAAAAATTGATGAAGCAAGTTTTTCTAAAATTAGATTGAAAGATTATACAATTCCTGAGGTGGATTATGACTCAATTGATTTATCAACAGAATTTCTCGGAAAAAAACTTAAAATACCTCTTGTAATCCTCGGATGGACAGGTGGCTCTGAATATGTAAAACAAATTAATGAAATTTTAGCTGAAACAGCAGAGAGAATGGGAAGTGGGTTTGGGTGTGGCTCTCAATATGCAGCAATAGAAAACCCGGGAATTCAGAGTAGTTTTACAGTAATTAAAGATTTGGCTCCAAATGTATTAAAAATCGCTAATGTATCCGCTACACATCTGAAAAAAGAGAATTTCGGTGTAGAAGAATTAAATAAATGTATTGATATGATTGATGCAGACGCAATTGCCTTATATTTTGATACATTACAAGAGGTTCTCAAACCAGAAGGTGAAAAAAACTTTAAAGGGTTACTCGAGAAAATAAAAGAATCAATTCCAAATGTTAAAAAGCCGATTATTGTGAAAGGATATGGAGATGGAATAACCAGAATGGATGCAATAGCTTTACATGATATTGGGATTAAATATATTGATATTAGCGGATATGCGGGACCAAATAAATATGTAATTAAAGAATATAATTTATACAAAGATTCATATGATTTTTCCAGAAATATAGCAAAGGTTTTTCAGAAATGGGGCACTTCCACGGTTCGTTCAATTTTGAATGTGAGCGGAATATATGACAATTCTCAGATGAAAATTATTGCATCTGGGGGTATCAGAACTGGAATAAATATTGCAAAATGTATCTGCTTAGGTGCAAATATAGCAGGTGTTGCATCACCATTTTTAAAAACTGCTGAAAAGGATGTAGAAAATGGTAAAGGTCCTCTCAAATCAATAAGATTGATTAAAACATTTTTGGAAGAATTAAAAATATCTATGTTTGTATCTGGCTCTGAGAAAATTTCAGATCTGACCGTAGATAAAATTGAATCTTTTTAGTTAGTATCTAATTTCCAAATTTTTTATTATTATACTATTTTTTGGGAAAAATCAAAAAACCGATGAATCTAAAATTAAATAGTTTCCAGAAAAAGGCAGGAATATTCTATACTCCAGAGTACATTACTGAATTCATGGTAAAAAACGCAATTTTTGAATATATATTAACATTCTTTGAAAAAAGATATCAGACTATTGATGAATTAATTTTATCAGCCAATCTGGATGACTTAAAAAAATTAAACAACATTATTATACATTTGAAAATCTTAGACCCAGCATGTGGAGCTGGCATATTTTTATTAAAATCAGGACAAATCTTATTGGAATTAACAAGTAAAATTGCAAAAAGATTAAATCTTAGACAAATGATCTTCAAAAAACGAGTTGATATAATAGAAAAAAATCTTTACGGTGTTGATATATTTGAAGAATCTATTCAAGAATGCAAATCGCAATTGAAAAAATGGTTGATTTCAAACAATCAACTTAATTTAAATAATTATGGAAATAAAAATATAAATTTTAATCTAAAGGTTGGAAATAGTTTAATTGGCAGGTTAAACGAAGAAATAAATGGAGAAGATGTATTCAGTAAAAATCTTTCAATAGAATGGAAGCCATTCCATTGGAGTAAAGAATTCCCTGAAATAATGAAAAACGGAGGATTTGATATCATTTTAGAAAATCCACCCTATATTTTTACCCGTGGTGGAAATTTTTCTACTTTACAGAAAACCTACTTTAGAAATTTCATTTCTAAATTAGGATTAATTCAATCACAAAAAGGAAAGCAATTCCAATCTAATAAATTAAATACATATTCTCTATTTATCCTGAGGTCTTTAGAATTATTAAAAAAAGGTGCCAAATTAGCGGTATTAATTCCAAATAATTTTCTGCGCAACACAAATCTCGATATTTATAGAGATTATATCCTTAGAAATTATTGCATCAATCAAATTGTTGATTTATCTAATAGTGTTTTTCGAAATGTAGTTGCATCTATTATCTGCTTATTTATTGATAAAAAAAAGCCAGATGGGGAATTTAAGACGCAAATCATATCTAATATTGAGGATCTTAATGAAAATATTTATACAGAAAATAAAATAGCACAATCCAGCTTTCTGAAAAATAAAAGTTATGTAATTAATATACATCTTGATGAAACATCACGTAAAATTTGTAAAGATATTGTAAAAAATTCAATAAATTTAGGAGAAATCACTGAATATATTATTGAAGGAATTATTTGCTCAAAGAAGAGAGATGTCTATGAAACTCGGCTGAAGTCCATAGATATGCCCTTTTTAGAAGGAAAGAACATTGATAGGTATATTACTAAATGGTCTGGTAAATTTATTAGATATGATAGAGAAAATTTACATAGGGCAAGGCCTAACGAAGTATTTACTAGTAATAAATTAATAGTACAAAGGATAAGTGGAGGAGCTAAGCCATTAAAAGCAAATTATGACTCTGGGATCTTTTATACATTTTCTTCAATAAACAATATAATCATAAAAGAAGATTTTCGAAAGAAATTTCCCTTAAAGCTTATTTTATTAATTTTAAACTCTAATTTAATGAACTGGTATTATTCAATAAATTTCACAAATAAATCGAAACTTACAGTAAATATTTCAAAAAGTTTTTTGGAAGAAATCCCCATTGTTGAACCTAAAGACAAATCTCTTTTTGAAATAATGGCAGAGTATTTGATATTTTTATTCCACTATTATAATATTGAAAATGAAAAGTTAATTTTCAACAATGAAATAATCCAATTCTTTTACCTATTAAGCAATGGAATAATCTATGAATTATATCTAAAAGAAAAAATTAAATCAAATTTAATAAACAATTTAAAAAACAAATTAACACCAATCAAATTTGAATATTGGATTAATGGAAAATTTAGAAAGCTTATTTTTAAGGAAGATATATTTCATTTTGAAATAATTGAAAAGGAGAATCTTGAAAAAATAAAAAGGGTTTATAATAAATTGGTTAAAGATAACACAATTCAGACTAATTTTAATGAAATCTATAAAAACAAATTGATAAAATTTATCGAGAAAGATGTTAAAAAGTGAATGATATAATAGTAAAATTTTACTTTTTTAATCTCTTTTTAATAAATAGTATGACTACTACTATTTTCGATTTTTAAATATAATAGAGATAAAAATTTCTAAGTTTTAGTAATTTTGTCGGAAATATTTCTCTCGATAATAATATTGGAGTTAAGGTTATTAATTCGCAAAATATTAAATATTAGAATATAATCATAATAAAATTAAATATTAAAGATCACAATAATTGTGGGGAAATATCATAAAAAATTTAAACATAAATCTGAATAATAAACTGAAATATTTAATAATAAAAAACCCATTAGACTTGCAAATAGAAAGAAAAGATATATTTTATCGCGAATCTTATTCCGAAATTATTGATTATATAAAATTTTTATTGAGTTATGAGGCTGTATCATCAGAAACTAAAATAAAGAAGATCAAAGGTTCAATTTTAATTGATGCTCCTTATGGCTCTGATATATTAGGGTATATTAAATTGATTGCAAAGACATTCACCTTAAAATTTGTAAAGTTAAATTTTCCCGAGATTAGAAAATCTCCTAATGATTTTATATTAAATTTTCAAAATATTTTTGATAATTTGGCTAAAATTTATAGAGAAGCTAAAAAAGTAGAGCAAGAAGTTAAAGAAAAAGATAAAACTATAGAAAGATCTTTAAAATTTATATTTGTTGTTGAAAATCAACAAGAATTATTTCAGAGAACTCAGAAAGATATTCATTTTGATCTATTCGAACACTTATATTATGAGTTAAAAAATAAGATGGAAAATATTAATTTTATCGAGAATGGGATTATTTTCATAGGAATAAATCATCAAGAGAATACTTTATGCCAAGCAAGTTTTAAATTATTTGATTTTTATTTAAAAATTCCAACGAT
>JAHLWE010000244.1 GCA_019058135.1 Promethearchaeota archaeon
ATTTTACTATATTGGGGATTTTCATTGGATCAATTCCACCAAACAGTCTTGAATCCGCATAACCCGCACCCACAACTATTACATTTGGATTATGATCTTTCACAGCTTTTACTACTTCTTTCATCAATTTTATTCCTTCTTCCTCTTTAGTCACACCGTAAAGTCCTACTTTTATATAATCTGCACCTGACACCGCGGCTCCGAATGCCGCCAATGCCGCCGTTCCTGGTAAATTAGGCATATCTCCAATTGCTGCGCTTATCAAATTACTGGATACCAATTTTTTAACTTGGCTTATAAATGAAGGAGCTACCGCACCTAATGATCCTTCCATAGGATTTTTTAAATCTATAATATCTGCTTTTCCTTCTAATACAGATGGCAATTCTTCAAGTGAACTTATACTTATAAGAATCTTCATTTGAAACCTCTATTATATATTTATTCACTTCTCTTTTTAAAAGATTTTTTATTTTAATTCATTTTTCAAATTTTCTTTTTTTATTTATATAGATTCAATTTCTAATTCTTTTTAGAATAAATTCACTAATAAAATAAAAATTGTTAAAAATCAAAAACTGATTTAATATGAGTGAAATTGATGAGTTCGAATTAACTGATATAAAGAGCGATAAAAAACGAGAAAAGAGATCAGATACTTCCAAAGAAGTTAGTGACAACTATGTTTCATATGAGGAATTTATGAAAACCGTTAAGAAAACGAGAATTTTGCCTTCCTCTTATAAGAATTTTCCACATTTTGATGAGATATCCACAGAACAGCAAATAGAGGGTATAAAGGTAGGAAAAAAAAAAGTACAGATTGACAATGAGTAAATTTTTGATATGTACTCTGGAGATATTAGCAAAGATAATACTGAAGAAAGTAAAAAGAATGCTTCTTATGAAGTTTTTCTAAGAAGTGTTAAAAAAACCAGAATCACACCTCTTTCTTCAGAAGATTTACCAAATTTAGGTGAAAGATCTTTTGAACAACCATTAAATGATATAAAAAAAGGTAAGAAGAAAGTTCAGATTGAAAATGAGCAGTCTTTTGATATGTATTCTGGAGATGTTGATGTAGATAAGGCTGAAGAAAGTAACAAACACGTTTCTTATGAGGAGTTTATAAGAGGTGTTAAAAAAACCAGAATCACACCTCTCTTTTCAGAAGGTTTACCAAATTTTAAAATGAAATCTCAAGAACAAATCATAAAAGATGGTATTGGTGTTAAAAAGAAAGTTGATGATGATAATGAAAATATATTGGTATTTAAATCAAAAAATGAAGAAAACGATTCAGAAAAAAATGAAAACACATCAGAAAAATTGAAAAACAAAACAAAAAAAGAACCTATTAAGAAGAGTGATGAAAAGGTAAATGAAGAAAAATCAAAAGCAGAAGAGGAGAAGAAAAAAGAGATTAATAAATCTAAAGAAGAGATATTGGAAGAAAAGCAAAGATCCAAAGAAAATAACCAAGAAAAAGAAAAATCAGAAGAGAAGGAGAAAAAACGGATCAAAAGCAAAAGAAGGAAAAAGAAGAGAACTGGAATGAGATATTAAGAAAAATGACCAGAGAGGAGAGAAAGGAGCAAATTTGGAACGATCTAGAAACAGAAGGAATAAACAGTGATATGTTGAAATTAAATAATGAATCTAACGATATAGAATCTATAAGAACAGAAATTAATAAAGTGGAGCCTTTAAAGGAGAGTATAAAATAAGAACAGAACCATAAGGATTTAAGAAAGGGTTTGAAAGTGGGTTTAGAAGAGGATATAAGTAAAGACACAGGAGCGGAGGATTTTAAAAATTTAGAAATACCAGAAGATCTCTTTTATAAAGTGGGACGAAAATTTCATTGTAAAGATGTAGAATCATTAAAGAAATTATTTGATAAATTAAAAACTTCTCCCAAAGTTGAATTATACATAAAAAATCAAGATTGTAAAAATGTTCCAAGTATTTCTACGATAAAAGGATTAGTCCAAAAGTCATTTGATTCTAAATGGGAATATAATACTTGGAAACATGATATTAAATTAAGAGGGATTCAAGAGATCGCCAGGGAGAGAGGTGGGAAATGTCTCTCTACTGAATATAAAAACAGTCTCACCAAATTAAGATTTCAATGTAAGAATGGACATGAATTTGAAGCTACCCCAAATGCTGTGAAAAATGAGGATCATTGGTGCCCTATATGTTCAGGAGTTAAAAAATTAACCCTAGTAAAATTTCAAGAGATTGCCAGAGAGAGAGGTGGGGTATGTTGCTCTCCTAAATATAAAAATAATTACACAAAATTAAGATTTTGATGTGAAAACTGACATGAATTTGAAGCTACACCTAGTGCTGTGAAAAATAAGGACAATTGGTGTCCCATTTGCTCTGAAAGAGCCGGTGAGAGAATTTGTCGAGGTCTTTTCGAATGTATATTTAATAAAGATTTCAAAAAAGCTAGACTGGAATGGTTAAAAAATTGTGAAGGTCATCAATTGGAGTTAGATGGTTATAACGACGAATTAAAGCTTGCTTTTGAGCGACATGGTGAACAACATTATGAATGGCCTAACTATTTCCACAAGACCGTAAAAGAATATGTATCACAATTGTCTAATGATCAACAAAAGGAAGAACTGTGCGAGACGCATGGAGTAACCTTAATTGAAGTTCCTTATCGGATAAAATTTGAAGAATATCAAGATTACATCATTAAACAGTGCAAAGAGAAAGGTATAAATGTCCCTCAAATAAAGTATAAAATAGATTGGAAAAAATATAAGTGGGAGATCGACGATGATAGCAATAGATCATTAAAGGAATGGATGTAAAAATTCTATTAATTTTAAAATTTATTGAAAATAATATAAAATTTTTTTATTTCTTATTTGCTTCATTACTTTTAAAGCTCTTAAATAATATTAAAAAAAAATCTTTAGAGATTAATAAAATTTAAAAATAATTAAAAACCCAAATTTAGATTATCTTATTATAAAAAAGAAATGTGATTTAAATTTATGCCTGCAAAAGAAAAGTCAGTTATAGAAATATCAAAGGAAGTATTTAAAGAGCCATTAGAGGTAATAAAGCAAATGACTGAAAATTTTGATAGCGTGACGTTTACGAAGGTTATTCAAACCTATGTTATAGAAAATCAAAATATAAATTTAGCATTAGAACGAAATGGTAATATTTTCGCAAAAGGAAAGCTCGTGTGGTTGGGAAACCGAAAAGATTCCAGTGAGGGAAGTATATTTTGTTTTGATACAGGTAGTGAGATGAGAACAATTACTCCATCGCCTGATAATACAGAAAAGGTAATTTTAGATCCAAGAAAAGATTTAATAAAAATATCAACTGCGTCTAGGATTAAATGCCCAGTTTGTGAAAAAAGTATAGAAATTTTCGATGAGCAGGTAATTTGTCCAGTTTGTGGTGCAAAAGCTCATAAAAATCATTTTTTCGAATGGGTTAAGATGAAAAAATCCTGTCCAGTTTGTAAAAAAGCACTAGAAATATCTGAAGATAACCAGATTTATATGACAGAATAATTATTTAATCACCCTAAGAGAAGATAATAGATAATTTTTGATTTGTTGAGGTTTAATTAATCCTTCATGAATTGCCGTAGCAAGTAAGACTCCTGAAAAATTATATTTTTCAATTTTAAGAATGTCATTAAAATCTTTAATACCACCTCCAATTAAGAGAGAAATCTCTGTGTTATTACGGATTTCGAGAAATTCTCTAGGGATATTTCCTGTTTTTTTACCTACTCTTGATAAATCTAAAAGAATAACTTCTGAAACTCCAAATTTTTGAATTTGCTTAATAAAGTGAAAAGGGCTAAGAGTTTTAAGTTCTTGACTCTGTGTTAAAAGTTTATTTTTTTTAAAATCAATACTTACAATAATATCTCTCTGCTTGAAAATATCAAGAGCATTTTCAATAATTTTCATAGATAGAATTGTTTCCGTTCCAAGTATTAACTTATTTATTCCTAATTCATAAAATTTCCAAAGGTCTTGCTCAGATTTTATTCCAGGATCTAATAATATATCTATATCAAAAATATTAATGATATTTTTTATTATTTCAAGATTTGGAGTATTTTTAAGTATTGAATCCAAATCTGCAATGTAAATCTCGGACACTGATAATTTTTCAATATACGCTTCAATTAATTTAATGGGATCTGAAGAATCCTTTATTAAAACTGAGAATAATGGAGTATAAGTTTCCCTTTTACCAGCAACGGCATGTACAACTATTGAATTTAGGAGATCAATGACTGGTATAATTCTCATTAGGAAATAAAAATCTCTTTTTAATTTAAAAAGATCAATAATTAAAAATTAATAAAATCATAGGAAAAATAAATTGTCAAGCTTTTTTTTATTTTTTAAATTTTTTCAATTCATTTTTTTACTTATTTTGATAATAATAATAAATTATTAATTTACAGAAGTAATACTTTTTAAAAGATTTGTAATAATGAAATTTTATTAAAACCAATCATTTTATTAATGAAAATAATAATCAAAAGGATGTTTAAGAGATATGAGCGAAAATGAAGAATATATAAATAAAATTATCCAAAAAACGGGTTTAAGTAAGAAAGATATACAAAAACGAATGGAAGAAAAAAAATTAGCTCTAAAAGGTTTAATTTCTGATGAAGGAGCTCTTTTTATTGTTGCCAAGGAATTGGGGGTGGAGATACAAAATAAAAATAAAATTACTTCAGAGAAAATAGAAATAAATATCAGTGATATATCGTTAAATATGAAAAATCTTTCATTGATCGGAAGAATAAGAGAAACTTATCCAGTAAATAATTTTACAAGAAAGGATGGAACTTTAGGCTTGGTTGGTTCTTTCATACTTCATGACTCAACCGGAGATATACGTATTGTTCTTTGGGATGAGAAAACAAAAATAATAGAAAATGATTATTTTCAGAAAAATGAATTAGTCAAAATCATTAATGCTAATATCAAAATAGGAAGATCTAATGAAAAAGAAGTCCATATAGGTAGAAATGGTAGAATTATTCTATCTCCTGATGATGTTGATTATAAGAAATATCCAGAAATTAAAGAACAAGTAATTTCTATTAAAGATATTAATTTAAATTTAAGATCAATTACGATCTCGGGAGAAATCTCGCAAATATATCCAAAACATGAATTTAAGAGGAATGATGGTGAAATTGGAAAAGTTCGTTCTCTAATCATCGGTGATTCTACAGGAATAATAACAGTTACTTTTTGGAATCTAGATGTGGAAAAATTATCTGATTATAATGTGGGAGATTTTGTTAATATTTCAAATTTATATCCTAAGCAAAATAATAGAAATCCAGAGAAAATTGATTTATATTTTGGAAAAACCTCACAAATAAAAAAAGAAAAAATCAAAAAAAAGAAGCAAAAACTCTTAAAAATTGAACTGCTCCAAAAACATCAAGGTTTTGTCAATTTTCAAGGAATTATTACTCAAATCGATAATCTTAAAAAAGTCAAATTAAAAAATAATGAAGAAATTTCCCTTTTAAATTTTATCGTGAGTGATGATACTGACGCAATTAGAGTATCATTATGGAGAGATACCGCAGAAAGATTTTCAGATATTCTTAAATTGGGTGATGGTGTATCATTAAAAAATGTCTTAGTTAAATTTAATTCATTTTCTTCAAGAAATGAGGTTTCATTTTCTACAACATCAGAAATTGATAAAATCGATTTAGAAATTCAAGACGTTAAAAATATCTCCCAAGATTATTATATTCAAGGAACAGATAAAACTAAATTTTCGGGAAAATATACAAAAATTTCAGAAATAAATTCTTCTGGGAGATTCGAAGTAAAGAGCTTTATTGCAAAAGAAATTTCTAATATTACGGTTTATAATTCTTGTCCTGATTGTTTCAAAAAGGTTGAGAATTGCACCTGTGATATAAAAAAAGATTTTATTCCCAGAATGATTTTGAATTTAATATTAGATGATGAATCCGGGACAATAAGAGGGAGTTTTATTGGAGATCTGGCAGAAAAAATTCTAGGAGTGAAAACATCTGATTTGATTTTTATAAAAGAAACTCCTGAGTTTGAAGATTATTTAAAAAAAATCTCTGAAAAATTATTAGGGAAAGAAATTATTATCAAAGGTAAATGCAAGTTTAATGATTTTAGTAATAATTATGAAATAAACGTATATGATTTTAAAGAAGTAGATCCAATACTTGAATTGAAACATATCGTTAAAGAAATTGAAAGTTAATTCAATAGTTTATATTTTAATTCATTATTTAAAATTTTTTTTTTCCACAAATAATATAAATGAAAACATAATTAGATTAAAATAAAAATCTAATTAAGCTAATCAATTTAATTGTAATTCAATAGTTCATTAAATTGAATAATATGCCAAATTCACCAGAAATATTAGGATTAGGAGAAATTGTAGTAGATTGGGTAGCTCAGATCCCTCATTTTCCTAAGCCAGATGAAAAAATTGATTCTTTTCACCAAGAAATATTTGGTGGTGGAGTAACAGCAAACTTTTTAGTTGCTACAACAAGATTAGGAGTATCTTCTGGATTTATTGGAGCTGTAGGACAAGATGAGAATGGTGAGTTTTTAATTAAAGATCTTAAAAATGAAGGTGTAGATACAAAATATACTTTTAAAAGGGGAGATCTTAAAACACCAGTTAATTTCATTATTGTAGCGTCAAATAGTGGCGAAAAAATAATAATTCAATCTCCTTATATGCAATATTCTCTTTCAATAAAGGATTTAGATAATGATTATATAGCTTCCTCAAAATTATTACATACTACAGCAATTCATCATGAATTGACGGAGGAGACAATCAAAATTGCAAAGAAAAACAATGTTAAGGTTTCTCTTGATCTTGAATCACAAATTGCTATGAGGGGATGGAATAAATTAAAAAAAATAATTCAAAATGTAGATGTTTTATTACCTAATAAAGAAGGGGCAATGTCAATAACTAAAACAAATTCCCCCAAGGAAGCTGCGAGTTTTCTTACAAAAAAAGGAATACCTCTCGTGATAATTACTCTTGGGAGTCAAGGTGCATTAATTTCCACAGAGAATTTTCAAAAAGTAATTACATCCTATAACGTAGATAAAGTAGTAGATACTACTGGTGCTGGTGATACTTTTATTGGTGCATTTTCAGTTGCCTATTGGATTAAGGGATGGGATTTGGTTAAAGCATGTAAATATGCAAATGCAGCAGCGGGAATTAAAATTGGTAAGCTTGGGGCTCGAACAGGTATGCCAACACATAATGAAATTTTGGTTTTTTTAGAAGAGAGGAATGAAAATTTATTTTAAAAAAAAGGGGTAAAAAAAAATGGATTTTATTCAGAAAATGTATGAATTAATCGAAGGATTAAAAAAAGGAAGGTATTTAAATAAAAAATCGGTAATAAACGCAATGTTAAATGTTCCTCGAGAGTTATTTCTTCCAGAGGATAAAAAAAAAATGGCTTATATTGATACCCCTTTAACAATTGGTTATGGACAAACAATAAGTGCCCCCCATATGAATGCTATGATGTGTGAATATTTGGATCTAAATGAAGGAAACAAGTTACTTGAAATTGGAACTGGTTCTGGATATCATGCAGCATTATGTGCTTATATTATTGCTCCTGAACATTCAAAAAACCCAGGTCATGTTTATACAGTTGAGAGAATTAAAGAACTGGCTAATAATGCTAGAAAAAATATTGAAAAAGGAGGGTTTAGTAAGAAAATTGATGTTATTCATTCTGATGGAACCTTAGGATATGAAAAAGAAGCACCCTATAATAGAATTCTTGTAACAGCCGCCTCATCACTCCCTATACCTCAACCATTTAAAGATCAATTAAAAGTCGGAGGAATTATGTGTATCCCTGCGGGATCAAAGAATTTCTCCCAAGACTTGTACTTATATACCAAAATAAAGGAAGATAAATTTAAGGTCGACAAGGTATGTAGTGTTCGTTTCGTACCATTGCTAGGACGTTACTCGTTTTCTGAGTAGTTCCTTTAAAACAATTCTATTTCCAAATTCATTTATGGTGAGAGAATTAATTGATTAAAGTTATGTTAATGAAATCATCTGGATTATTAATAATATGATTTATTTCAGAGAGTAATTGATTTAAATCAAAACTCTTTTTTAAATTGAATTCAATTGGCCAAATTCCAATAATAACATCTCCAATTGATTTTACATTACCTATTAAAATTCCCTTTCTCATGCTATTTAATTTCAATGAATAGAGAAGAATATAATAATAAGGGCAATTATTGAATTGAAAGTCTTTTCCCAATTGGAGAACTTCCTTAATATTTTGAAAAAAGAAAATGTTTTCTCTCTTTATTGTTAATTCTTTTATTTTATTGATAAAGGCTGGCTCAATCTTTACTGGTTCTTTTAAAGATAACACTTCAAAAGTTAAATTTAAAATATTTTCCTCCGAATCTAAAAATCCTTTAAATAGAACTTTATAAAACTTTCTATCTTCTTTTTTTGAATTTTTGTTTGACAACATTCCGAATTTCTATATTTTCTTCTGGAAAACCATTATCTATTAAAAACTTTTTTATTTTAAGTCGATGATCACCTTGGAGCTCGATTGTATTGTTTTTTACTGTTCCACCAGAAGCGCAAAACTTTTTTGCCTTTTTTGAGAAATCATTTAAATTTATATCAATATTTCCTAGAAAAGAAACAACAGTAACCTCTCGACCCCATTTCCTTCTTTCAGTATAAATATCAACACGTTGTTCCTCTTGACCTAACGATTCACAAATACATAAATCCTTAGGAAAAGAGCATTTTGGACAGATATTTTGGTCACTAGGTATTGTTCTATACACTACCTTACTTTTTTTAAAAAGGTACTTTAAAATATAATTATTATTAGAATTAAATCTTATAAAAATCTTTCACTCCAAATTAAGGATCTATTTATATGATGTCAAGTAAAAATAAATAAAATAAAGTAAGAATAATTTTTTTAAATTTATATAAAAAATTGATAAAAGTGATATTAAATGTCAAGTTCATGGATATTTAAAGTAATAGTAGCTGGTGCTGGTGGTGTGGGAAAAACAGCACTGGTTACAAGATATTGTACCGGAAAATTTATAGAAGATCATAAGATGACAATCGGAGCTGCATTTTATACTAAAGAAGAGAAATTAGATACAGGTGAACAATGCAAAATGCAGCTATGGGATTTTGCAGGAGAGGAAAGGTTTAGAAGTTTATTATCTGATTATTGTAAGGGAGCAAGTGGTGCTT
The DNA here is from genome assembly GCA_019058135.1 of Promethearchaeota archaeon. GTDB lineage: Archaea > Asgardarchaeota > Lokiarchaeia > Sigyniarchaeales > SOKP01 > 6H3-1. The sequence goes on from JAHLWE010000244.1 coordinate 9,337, forward strand.
TTATTTGTTTTGATGTCACTGATTATGATACTTTTAGGCAGCTACCAGAATGGTTAACAATCATTAGAAAAACCGCTGGTTTTATTCCAATTATTTTATTAGGAATGAAATGGGATCTACCTAATCATGAAATTGATATTGAAACTGCTCAAAAGTACGCTGAACA